>NZ_JBHSLC010000011.1:0-103219 GCF_042657465.1 Azospirillum himalayense
GGTCGTAGGCGGTGAAGGTCGCGCCGCCGCTCTCGGCCAGCACCTTCGTGATCGCCGCCGTCAGCGACGTCTTGCCGTGGTCGACGTGGCCGATCGTGCCAATGTTGCAGTGCGGCTTGTTCCGCTCAAACTTTGCCTTCGCCATCGCTTTGGTCTTTCGTTCCCGACGTTCCGGACGCACACAATGGCCCGGCCGAGACCGACATTTCCCTTAGCGCGGGGGGATTGGAGCGGGTGAGGGGAATCGAACCCCCGTCGTAAGCTTGGAAGGCTTCTGCTCTACCATTGAGCTACACCCGCCATGCCCCGCCCGGCGCTATCGACCGGGAAACGCGATCACGGACAAGCCGTGGAATGTAGTGGTGGAAGGGGCTGGATTTGAACCAGCGTACGCTTACGCGGGCAGATTTACAGTCTGCTGCCTTTAACCACTCGGCCACCCTTCCTCAGGTCCGCTGCAGGACATGCCTGCCGCGGAGTTCGGCACTATGAGAATTTTTCAGGCCTTGTCAACACGTCTGAAGCAGTCCAAACCAGAAAACTGTGAATAACCGCGGCGGGCTTAGGCCTGCCCCCTCCAGCCGGACACCATGACCCGTTCGAAGAAGCCATCCGCGCCCCACGGCCAGCCCCCTGCCCCATCCAAGGGCCACTCCTCGTCCCAACGCGAGTCGCGCGGCGACCGCTCTCCCGGGCGCGGCGCGCAGGGCGTCCTGCTCTACGGCCTCCACCCGGTGTCGGCGGCGTGGCTGAACCCGCAACGGCGCATCCACCGCCTGATCGCGACGGAGGCGGGCCGCGCCGCCTTGGAGCCGGTTCTGGCCCAGGCCAAGGCCAGCGGGCTGCAACGGCCCGGCCTGATGCCGGTCGACCGCAACGACCTGGACCGCATGCTGCCGCCGGGCGCCGTGCACCAGGGCGTGGCGGTGGACGTCGCCCCCCTGGAGGAGATCGGCATCGAGGACCTCTGCGTGGAGGCCGATTCGGACCCGTCGGCGCTCGTCGTCGTCCTCGACCAGGTGACCGACCCGCACAACGTCGGCGCGATCCTGCGCTCCGCCTCGGCCTTCGGGGCCAAGGCGGTGGTGGTGACGGAGCGCAACGCGCCGGAGACCACCGGCGTGCTCGCCAAGAGCGCCTCGGGAGCGCTGGAGTCGGTGCCGCTGGTGCGCGTCACCAACCTCGCCCGCGCGCTCGCCGATCTTCAGCAGGCCGGCTTCTGGACGGTCGGTCTCGCCGAGTCGGGGAAGAGCACGCTGGCCCAGTGCAACCTGACGGGCCGCACCGCTCTGGTGCTGGGGGCGGAGGGAGCCGGGCTGCGTCGCCTGACCATGGAGCGCTGCGACATCGTCGCGCGCCTGCCGACCCAGGGACCGGTGGGCAGCCTGAACGTGTCCAACGCCGCCGCCGTCGCCCTCTACGAGGTCGCCCGGCTGCGCTGACGTGTGGCCGAAAGCGCTGCACAGGTGAGGCTTGCTGTGAACCGCGCGGGGCGCTAGTGTAAGCGCCCGCCGCGGTCTGGCCGTGCGGCACGCCGGTTTAGCTCAGTTGGTAGAGCAGCGGTTTTGTAAACCGAAGGTCGCGGGTTCGAGCCCTGCAACCGGCACCACCTTCCCCTCCGCCAGACCGACGCCCGGCCCAGCCCATGACGCATGCCCCCGACGGCGGTTCCTTGATCCCGACTGGTTCCGGCGTCATCGACGCGGAACACGGCGCGATTCTCGACCTCCTGTCGGCCATGACCGCGGGCGGGCCGGTTGGGAAGGCCGAGCTGGCCGCGCTCCGGCACGAGGTGGCGGAGCATTTCGCTACGGAGACGGCGGAGATGGCCGTCTTGGCCGTGGAGCGGCGGGAGCGGCACGAGCTCGCTCACCGCAACTACCTCGCCAGCATCGACGCGCTGCTGGCCATCGCGGAGCGTGGCGATCCGGTGACTGGCGACGATGCGAATCGGCTGATGCTGTGGTTCATCGTCCATTCCAACACCGCCGACACCGAGTTGGTGGAGGCCGCCCGGCGGGCCGGCGATGAGCCGCCCATGATCTCCATGGACGACTGGCTCGATAGCCTGGACGAGGCCGACCGCGACGTCCTGCGCTCCTGAGGCGGCCATGCCGCCCCCTTTTGGGGGAACCGTGCCCCCGGGCACCGGTTGGAGAAAGGACGATCCGTCCACGCAACCGACCCAGGTTTCCCCCATGGAAAAGCCCGACACCCCCAACGCCGGGGCGCAGCGCTTGCGCGACGCCATCGACAAGGGCCTGACCGGCGACAAGATCCCCGCCGCCGACCCCGCCGCGGCCCCGCTGGGCACCGACGACGAGGCCGCGGGCACCCGACCGCCTCCCGCCGCCAGCGCTCACGATCCGGCCCCTCCCGCGGCCCGCGCACCGTCGGGCCATTCCAAGGGCGCCGACGCCTTCCGCAGAGGCGACCTCCCCTTCGGCCACGGCACCCGCGACGACGGGTGACCGCCGGGGCGAGAGAAAGCTGCCGCGCAAAAAAATGTCCCTCTTCCTGGCAGGAAGAGGGACATCGTCATGGCGTCGAATGGTGTCGGGGCGCCTGCCCCAGTTTTCCGAAACAAATGGACCGTCTGGCGGGTGTTCGGAGTCGGTCGTGGATCAGAAATAGCGCTCCGGCACGCGCAGCACATCGTCGGGCATCACCGGGGTGGTGATCGGAGCGCGGCGCAGTTCCTTCTTGGGATCGGCGCCGCGCGTGATCAGGACGTAGTCCTCCTTGGCGCGGTAGGTGTAGCCGCCGGCCATCGCCACGGCGGACAGCGCGGTCATACCGTTGACGTACTGGTACTGGCCAGGGTTGCGGACCTCGCCCAGGATGAAGAAGGGCCGGTGGTTCAGCACCTCGACGCTGACCTTGGCGTCGCGGACGTAGCCCTGCGACAGGCGCTTGGAAATGTCGGTCTCCAGTTCGCGCGGAGTGTGGCCGCGGGCCGTCACCTCGCCGATCAGCGGCATGGCGACCTTGCCCGAACCGTCGACGCGGAACTCGCCGGAGAGCTGCTCCTCGCCAAAGACGATGACGCGCAGCGCGTCGCCGGCCCCCAGGCGGTAATCCGTCATCTGGGCGACGCCCGGCGGTTCGAGAGGGGCATCCTGGCCACCGGCGCAGCCGACCATCGCGGCGGCGACCACGGTCATTCCGAGCGCGCGGAACACGTTACGTCGATTCATCCCTTACCCTTCCATGGCTCGTGAGGACATCGGGCCAGCCGTCCGCGGACGGAACGGCCGAACCCTGAGCGGTCACGGAGGGAGACTAGCAACTCGCACGCGCTTGGGAAAAAGTGGAGAGGAAGTAACGCCAACGGAGGAAAAGGATTCGCGTCACCGTATAGGCGGAAATGCAAAAGGGGCGCCCATCGGAAGATGAGCGCCCCTCTGTGCCTGCTCTGGACGAATTGATTACATCTGAGCGCCGACGCGCAGATAGACCAGATTGTCGGAGTAATCGAAGCCACTGAGGTTCGAGTTACGCTTTTCGTAAGTATAACCGCCATTCACGAAGACGTAACGGCTAAGCTGATAGCTGGCGCCGGCCCCCAGCGTGTAGACGTCGTCGGTGCGGTCCACGCCGTTGAAGTCGTCCTGGCGCCATTGGACGCGGGCATTCAGCAGCAGGGTGCGAAGAAGCTCGTGATCCACGCCGACGGCGGCGACGGTGCGGTTGTAGCTCGACGCGATCTGGCTGCCGCGGGCGTAGGTCGATTCGCGGACCTGACGGCTGAGCGAGCCGGTGACCGAGGTGAGCTGGGTCACCGACCAGTTCAGGCGGCCGCCCACGGCCAGACCGCCGAAATCCTTCAGCGTCGGATCGTCGTAGGTCCGGCTCAGATATCCGGCATAGATCTCGCCGTTGATCAGGCCGGTCAGGTCGGTGGACAGACCGCCGACGACCTCGTAGCCGTCCGAGTCGCGGTTGACACCGCCGAAATCCTGGCTCAGCCGGTAACGGGTCCAGTTGTAGGAGCCCTGGACGAAGGCCTCGTAGCCCTGGATGAACTCGTAGCCGACGCGGGCCGTGCCCGTGTAGTTCCAGCGGTCCCGGTCCTCCTGCGACTCCGTCCGCCCGGTGATCAGTTCGGCGTCCTGGTACGAGGTGTACTGGGCGCCGCCGGTCAGGCGGACGCGCAGGCGGTTGAAGCGCTGGTTGAACGACGCCTCGCCGCCGTGGGTGAAGTAATTCACCGGCTCCGCGTAGCGCGGCACCACGGTGCCGGTACCCAGCGACACGTCGAAGTTCGGGTCGGACCGCCCCTCATGATCGCGGCGGCTGAACAGCAGGCCGCTGACCGACGAGTCGCGGGTGATGTCGTAGCGGCCGTCCACCTGCGCCCGGTAATCGGCGTAATTCTCCGACGAGTAGTCGAAGAAGCGGCCGATGTTGCCGGAGGCCGAGAAGTTCAGGGCGTGGTTGTTGAAATCCGAACGCACGTCGACGCGCGGCTGGGTGACCCAGATGAAGTCGTCGCGGGTGTTGTTCTCGGTCGCGAAGACGTTGCTTTCATAGGTCAGGCCGGTCTCGATGCGCGGCAGGATACGGAACGATCCGGCGCGGATGCCGAGCTGTTCGACCTCCGGACGGCGGCGCTCCAGCACGGTTTCACCGGGCTGCAGTTCCTGGGCGCTCACCGGCGTGGCCGCGGGCAGCGCCGTCAGCACGGTGGATGCGAGCGCGAGGGCGAGGAAGGACAGGGAGCTGGGCTTCATGGGTCACCGCGCTAGGCTGAAATCAGTGGCTCGTGTCGGACGGCCGAATGGCCTCGGAATGTGCGTTCGCCGCTCCGGGAGAAGCGGACAGTCGATGCAAAGACAACTCATGGCGTGATGTCCGTGCAACAGTGAAGCCGTTCGGCCGTGGTTTTTGCCCGCGCCTGTGTTGTTGGCGCAACAAGACTTGCGTCAGACGGGCACTCTATTGCCATACGCCCGCATCATTAGAGCTAAGGTCATACGACCGCGAACCCGCGGGTCGTCTTCCGCGGGAACCAGCCGACAGCGCCATCCGTTCACGCAAGGGCGGTCCAGAGCCGCGCCAACCGGACTCACCAGGAATCGCCGATCATGACCAGACCCCTGACCACGCCCCCGCCGCCCAAATCGCCCCGTCATCCCGGCGACGATGTTGTGATGCCGCCCTACACACCCGGGAGTGTACCGCCGCCGGACGGCGATCTTCCAAAATCCGACCGTGAAAAGACTCCTCCGCCGAACACGTATCCACCGAAACAAAACCCATAATCATAATAGGGGCTGCGCTCTGGTATGACCAAAACACACCCGCATATGCAGATTGCGATCCAGTCTCCCGGCAAGATTCCCGAAACGCGCCACTCATCTTCGTTCGCGAGTGCTTTGCATTTCAAATAGTGAAAGGGCTTAGACTGTGGCCGTATGCCGCAGCGACGAGCGTTGCTTATGGCGACTTCCACCCCTAGGCTTCAAAGCGAAGCCTGCTGCATTTGGCGCATGCCCGGGAACATTCCTCGGGACCGGCGCCGAACCCGTCGCACGGTGTTCCGCCGACACCCGCCGCGACCGGAAACGGTCCGGCTCCGCAACGCTCGTGTGCGCCCATGGATCAGATCGCCCATCCTCCGACCGACGACTACCTGTTGACCGGGCAGGTGCACTATCGCCTTCGCCGGGCCCACCAGCGCGCGTCCTCCATCTTCATGGACATGATCGGCGACTCCCAGCTCACCCCCACCCAGTGGGGCGCCCTGGTCACGCTGCGGACCGAAGGGTCGCTGTCGCAGAACCAGCTCGGCCGGCTGACCTTCATGGACCCGGCGACCACCCAGGGCGTGATCCTGCGCCTTGTGGAGCGCAATCTGGTGGAACGCCAGCCGGACCCGCAGGACCGGCGCCGCACCAGCGTCAGCCTGACCCACGCCGGCCAGTCGCTGGTCAGCACCCTGTTGGAGAACGCCACCCGGGCGCATCACCGCACGCTGGACCCGCTGACCCCGGAGGAGCAGGCGACCTTCCTCCTGCTTCTCTCCCGCCTGATGTGAGGCCGGCGCTTCCGGCACCGGCACGCGGAAAACCAGCCCTGGTGAAAACTGACCTGGTGAAAACTGACCTAGTGCGGCGCAACGGAACGGTGACTTTTGCGGTGGGTTTGCTATGAACGCAGACATTGCGTTCACGCTGCCGTTCCATGCGTTCGGGCAGCCGCCAACCGCGCCGGGATACCGCCGACCATGAACCGCCGCCATCTCCTGCTTGCGCCGGGCGCTGCCGCCCTCGCCGCCGCCTTTTGGATCGCCGCGCCGTCGGCATCCCACGCCCAATCGGGTGGCCAACCGATCCGCGTCGGCGAGATCAACAGCTACACCGGGCTGCCGGCCTTCACGATCCCTTACCGCCAGGGCTGGCAGCTCGCGGTGGAGGAAGTGAACGCGGCGGGCGGCCTGCTCGGCGGGCGCAAGCTGGAGGTCGTCTCCCGCGACGACGCCGGCAAGCCGGACGATGCCGTGCGCGTGGCGCAGGAACTGCTGTCGAACGAGAAGGTCGAGCTGCTGGCCGGCACCTACTTCTCCCATGTCGGGCTGGCCGTGGCGGACTTCGCCGCGCGCAACAAGGTGCCCTTCGTGGCGGCGGAGCCGCTGACCGACGCCATCACCTGGACCAAGGGCAACCGCTACACCTTCCGCCTGCGCCCCAGCACCTACATGCAGGCGGCCATGCTGGTGGAGGAGGCGGCGAAGCTGCCGGCCAAGCGCTGGGCCACCGTCGCCCCCAACTACGAGTACGGCCAGTCGGCGGTGCAATGGTTCCGCCAGCTCCTGTCGGAGAAGCGCCCGGACGTGGAGTTCGTGGCCGAGCAGTGGCCGGCCCAGGGCAAGCTGGAGGCCGGGCCGACCGTGCAGGCGCTGGCCGCGGCCAAGCCCGACGCCATCTTCAACGTCACCTTCGGCGCCGATCTCGCCAAGTTCGTGCGCGAGGGCGAGGGCCGCGGCCTGTTCCGCAACCGCACCGTGGTCAGCCTGCTGACCGGCGAGCCGGAGTATCTCGACCCGATGAAGGACGAGGCGCCGGAGGGCTGGATCGTCACCGGCTACCCGCAGGAGCAGATCGACACGCCGGAGCACAAGGCCTTCCGCGAGGCCTATGCGAAGCGCTTCAACGAGCCGCCGCGCCAGGGCTCGGTCGTCGGCTACGCCACCTTCAAGGCCATCGCCGCCGCCGTGGAGAAGGCCGGCTCCACCGATGCGGAGACGGTGGTCGACGCGCTGTCGGGCCTGGCCCTGTCCAGCCCCTTCGGCCCGATCACCTTCCGCGCGCTCGACCATCAGGCGACGATGGGCGCCTATGTCGGCAAGACCACGGTGAAGAACGGCCAGGGCGTGATGACCGGCTGGCGCTACGCCGACGGTGCGGACTATCTGCCGTCCGACGAGGCCGTCCGCAAGATGCGTCCGGAGTAAGGGGCGGAGTCTTGCCCCCACCCTTCCCGCAGCGCTGCCGCGGGCCCCTTCCCTCCCCCGCCTTCGGCAAGGGAGGGAATTTTTATCCCCTCCCCTGCGCAGCGGGGGAGGATAAGGGAGGGGGCAACCGGTCGCTCCCCCGCAGACTGCCGAAAAGAGCCGATGTCTTTCTACCTCGTGCAATTCCTCAGCGGCCTCGCCACGGCGGCGACGCTGTTCCTGGTGTCGTCCGGGCTGACCATCGTGTTCGGCGTGACGCGGATCGTCAATTTCGCGCACGGCTCCTTCTACATGCTGGGCGCCTATCTCGGCTGGACGCTGGTGGAGCGCTGGGGGAGCACGCCGCTGGGCTTCTGGGGTGCGCTGGCCGCGGCCTCGCTGGCGGTCGGGCTGCTCGGCGCGCTGATGGAGGTCGGGCTGCTGCGCCGCCTCTACCGCTCGCCCGAATTGTTCCAGCTTCTCGCCACCTTCGGCGTGGTGCTGGTGGTGCAGGACGCCGCCTCGTGGATCTGGGGATCGGAGGATTTGCTCGGCCGCCGGGCGCCGGGGCTGCGCGGCTCCGTGGACATCCTGGACCAGCCCTTCCCGCTCTACGATCTCCTGCTGATCGGGCTGGGGCCGCTGGTGCTGGGCCTGCTCTGGCTGCTGTTCAACCGCACGCGCTGGGGCACGCTGGTCCGCGCGGCGACCCAGGACCGCGACATGGCCTCGGCGCTCGGCGTCGATCCGGCGCGCCTGTTCACCGGGGTGCTGTTCCTGGGATCGGCGCTGGCCGGGCTGGGCGGCGCGCTCCAGGTCCCGCGCGAGGCGGTGAACCTGCACATGGACATGGCCATCGTGGTCGAGGCCTTCGTGGTCGTCGTGGTCGGCGGCATGGGCAGCCTGACCGGGGCCTTCGTCGCCTCGCTGCTGATCGGGCAGTTGCAGGCCTTCGGCATCCTCGTCTTCCCGCAGATCACGCTGGTCCTGGTCTTCCTGTTCATGGCGGTGGTGCTGGTGATCCGCCCCTACGGCCTGCTCGGCCGCGCCGAGGACGCGCCGCCCACCGCCGCCAGCCCCGGCCCGCCGCTGATCGCCGCGGCCGGCGCGACGCGCTGGGCGCCCGCCCTGCTGCTCGCCCTGCTGGCGGCGGTGCCGCTGTTCGCCGGCGACTACGCGCTGATCGTGCTGACCGAGGTGGTGATCCTGGCGCTGCTGGCGGCGAGCCTGCATCTGCTGATCGGGCTGGGCGGCCTCGTCTCCTTCGGGCACGCCGCCTATTTCGGGCTGGGCGCTTACGGCGCCGCCCTGCTGGTCAAGCATCTGGCCGCCCCCATGCCGCTGGCGCTGGCCGCCGCCCCGCTGGTCGCCGGGCTGGGCGCGCTGGCCGCGGGCTGGTTCTGCGTGCGGCGGTCGGGTCTCTACTTCGCCATGCTCACGCTGGCCTTCGCGCAGATCGTCTGGTCGGTGACTTTCCAGTGGTACGGCTTCACCGGCGGCGACAACGGCATCCTCGGGGTCTGGCCGCCGGACTGGGCGGCGGGCAAGGCGGCCTATTACTGGCTGACGCTGGCGTTGGCCGGCGGCGCGCTGCTGCTGCTGCGCCGTGCCGCCTTCGCGCCCTTCGGCTACACGCTGCGCGCCGGACGCGATTCCGCGCTGCGCGCCGAGTCGGTGGGCATCGACGTCCGGCGGCACCAGTGGCTGAGCTTCGCCCTGGCCGGCTCCGCCGCCGGTCTGGCCGGCGGGCTCTACGCCTTTTCCAAGGGCAGCGTCTTCCCCACCCTGATGGCCGTTCCGGTGTCGGTGGACGCGCTCGTCATGGTGCTGATGGGCGGCATCCAGACGCTGAGCGGCCCGGTGGTGGGTGCGGCGCTGTTCCACCTGCTGGAGACCGAGGCGATGAGCCGGACCGACTGGTGGCGGCTGGTCCTGGGCGCCATCATCCTGGTGCTGGTTCTGGCCTTCCCCAAGGGCGTCGCCGGCTTCGTCCGCGACCTGTGGACCCGCGGGAGGGACGCATGAGCCGCCGCCTCGCCGTGGAAAACCTCCAGCGCGCCTTCGGCGGCGTGCAGGCCGTGCGCGGGGTGTCCTTCGCGCTGGACGCTGGGGAGGTCCTGGCGCTGATCGGCCCGAACGGCGCCGGCAAGACCACCTGCTTCAACCTTCTGAACGGCCAGTTGCGGCCCGACGCGGGGACGGTGCGGCTCGACGGGGTGGATATCGTCGGCCTGCCGCCGCGCCGCATCTGGCGGATGGGCGTCGGCCGCACCTTCCAGATCACCGCCACCTTCGCCTCGATGACGGTGCGCGAGAATGTGCAGATGGTCCTGCTGTCCGTCCACAGGCGCCTGTTCGGGCTGTGGACCCCGGCGACCTCCGGGTTCCGCGACGAGGCGATGGCCCTGCTGGAGCGCGTCGGCATGGGCGCCCAGGCGGACCGGCCCTGCGGCGTTCTGGCCTATGGCGATCTGAAGCGCGTCGAACTCGCGATGGCGCTGGCCGGCGACCCGAAAATCCTGCTGATGGACGAGCCCACCGCCGGCATGGCCCCCGGCGAGCGGCAGGAGCTGATGGCGCTGACCTCCGCCCTCGTCCGCGAGCGCGGCCTCGCCGTTCTGTTCACGGAGCATGACATGGACGTCGTGTTCGGCCACGCCACGCGGATCATCGTGCTCGACCGCGGCCAGCTGATCGCCGAGGGCACGCCCGACGCGGTGCGCGCCGACCCGCGCGTCCAGGCCGTCTATCTGGGAGGTGCGGCATGACCGGCCAGCCCCTTCTGAGCGTTCGCGGCCTTCAGGCATGGTATGGGCGCGCCCACATCCTGACCGGAGTCGATCTGGCGGTGGGCCGGGGTGAGGTGGTCGCCCTGATGGGCCGCAACGGCGCCGGCAAGACCACGACGATGAAGGCGATCATGGGCCTGCTCGACCGGCGTTCCGGCACGGTGGCCTTCGACGGGCGCGACGTCTCCGCCCTGCCGCCGCACCGCATCGCGCGGCTCGGCCTCGGCTACGTGCCGGAGGACCGCCGCGTCTTCACCGACCTGACGGTGGAGGAGAATCTGGAGGTCGGCCGTCAGCCGCCCCGCGACGGTGCCCCCCACTGGACGCCGGAGCGGCTCTACGCCCTCTTCCCCAACTTGGCCGAGATGCGGGGGCGCCGCGGCGGACGGATGAGCGGCGGAGAGCAGCAGATGCTGACGCTCGCCCGCACCCTGATGGGCAACCCGTCGCTCCTGCTGCTCGACGAACCGTCGGAGGGGCTGGCCCCGCGCATCGTGCAGCAGATGGCCGACGCCCTGCGCGCCCTGAAGGCCGAGGGGCTGTCGATCCTGGTGTCGGAGCAGAATCTTGCCTTTGCCGCCGCGGTCGCCGACCGGGCGAGCGTCATCGAGAAGGGGCAGATCCGCTTCGAAGGCCCGATGCGAACGCTGCTGGAGGATGAAACGGTGCGCCGGGCCTATCTGGCGGTCTGAAGACTCACACCAGCATGTCGAGGACGCGCTTGGTGTTCTCCTGCGCGGCCTGCATGACCTTGACGTTGGCGGCGAAGTCGGTCTGGGCCGAGGAGAGGCTGACCACCACCGCCGGGTCGAGGTTGCCGGCGGCGAGCTGCGCGCCCGCCTCGTCGGCGCGGGACTGGGCGCCCTGAAGCCCCGCCAGGGCAGAGGCTTGGGCATCTTGCAGGGACGGCATCCGCGGTGCGCCGAGCGCGCCGATGTCCATGGTGGAACCCCTCGATTGACCTGCGAACACCCTACCCCTTTTTCGGCGGAAAAGCGACGGGGACCGGCGGTTTAACTCAGCCGTCCGCGAGCCAGACGGCCAGACGGTCGAGAAAGGCGCCGGCCTCCGCCGGATCCTTCAGGCTCCAACCAGCGGCACTGGCGGCCGGCGGGTCCATGACGCGGATGCCGGCACCCCGCCCCTCGCCACGCGCCGCCAGGGCACGGAATGCGTCCTCGTCCGTCTCGTCGTCGCCGAGATAAAGCGGCAGCGTCTCCGGCCCCGCCAGCCCCAGCGTGTCGAGCAGCGACAGCACCGCCTTGCCCTTGTCCCAGGGGACGTTGGGCCGCAGTTCGTGGATCTCCTTGCCGCCGGTGACGCGCAGCTTCGGAAAGGCCGCCGCGACGTCTTGCACCGCGCCGCCGACCGACGCCTTGCAGTCCGGGACCACCCGCCGGGTGTGGATGGCAATGGCGAAGCGCTTGCGCTCGACCAGCGTGCCCTCGACGCCGTGCAGGCGCCGCAGCAGGTCCGCTTCGGCCGCGTCGAGGTCGCCCAGATACTCCTCGCCGATCTGGGTGCGCAGACCGGGGCCGCGGATGTCGAAGCCGTGGCTGCCGGCGTAGATCAGATCGTCGATCCCGACATGGCGGGCCACATCCTCCAAATCGCGCCCGCTGACCACCGCCACCGGGCACAGCCCGGCCAGCCGCCGGATCACCACGCGCACGGACTCGTCGAGTACCGCCAGTTCGGGCCGCTCCACGATGGGCGTCAGGGTGCCGTCATAGTCGAGGAAGACGGCGGGCCGCCGGTCGCCCAGCATCGCCGCGAAGGCGTCGAACCGGACGAGCGCCGATGGCTTGCCTTCGGTGGAAGCGGGGGGCGGCTGGTCGGTCACGAGCGGCTCTCCTTCCTTGTCAGCGGGAATCGTCGGCGGGCGCTGTCGCGCCGGCTCACGATCGGAACAACGGGAAAGCGCGCCTTAAGGTCCGGATGCGTCAATCAACGATGTTATCGCACCCGATAGGATTGTGACTCTCCGGTCACAGTGACCCCGGAAAAAGCAACGGCCCCGCAAGGGGCCATTGCTTCGGGGTTTTCACCCACCTGAGATCTTTGTTAATTTTGCAGCGCAGCAAGAGATTGCTGCTTCGCCCTTCTTGGGCGTTTCCTCCCTAAACTCAGGCCGCTGTTCGTCAGCGGCCTTTTTTCTGCCAGAAACCTGTCCCCTCTGGCAATCCCTAACGAACACCATACCCCAACAAATCCAGCGGCATAATCCACATAGAAGGAAGGGTTTTTTGGCGCGCCACGCCCTCTTGCGCCGCAGGCACCGCCGGGTTTTCCTGTCAACCCACCGCCGATCCCCCGCCGCAGCCCATCGGGTGCCGACTTGAACCACGCACACAGCCCTGCCGGCGACCGGCCGCTGAAAGCGCTCGTCAACGCCACGCTCCACACCGGGGACTCGGTGCTGGCGGGCGCCGCCCTGCTGATCGACGGCCCGGCCATCGCATCGATCGTCGCGCCCGAGGCAATCCCGCCGGAGGCCGCGGTGATCGATCTCGGCGGCGGCATCCTCGCCCCCGGCTTCATCGACCTCCAGGTGAATGGCGGCGGCGGCGCGCTGTTCAACGACACGCCCGACCTGCCGACGCTGCGCCGCATCGCCGAGGCGCACCGCCGGTTCGGCACCACCGGCCTGCTGCCCACCCTCATCACCGATTCGGCCGGGAAGCGCGCCGCCGCCGTCGCCGCGGTGCGCGCCGCGATGGCGGAAGGCGTGCCCGGCGTGCTCGGCATCCATCTCGAAGGCCCGCACATCGCGCCGGAGCGCCGCGGCGTCCATGATGCGCGCTTCATCGCCCCCCCCGACACCGACGATCTCGCCCTGCTCGGCGGCCTTTCCGGCCTGCCGGCGCTGGTCACCCTGGCGCCGGAGACGGTTCCGCCGGAGCCGATCCGCCGGCTGGCCGCCGCGGGGCTGCGCGTCGCCGCCGGCCACAGCGCCGCCACCTGGGCGCAGGCGAAAGCCGGCTTCGCCGCCGGCATCACCGGGGTGACCCACCTGTTCAACGCCATGAGCCCGCTCGGCTCGCGCGAGCCCGGCGTGGTGGGGGCCGCTCTGGAGGACGACACGGTCTGGTGCGGAATCATCGTCGACGGACACCATGTCCATGACGCCTCCGTCCGTCTGGCCTGGAAGGCGAAGGCCCGCGGCCGGCTGTTCTTGGTGACCGACGCGATGCCCCCGGTCGGCGCCACCCACTCCGGCGGCTTCCAGCTTTACGGCGAGGATATCCGGGTGCAGGACGGGCGCTGCGTCACCGCCGACGGCACGCTGGCCGGTTCCGCCCTGGACATGGCGACGGCGGTGCGCAACGCCGTGGAGCGGGTCGGCATCCCGTTGGACGAGGCGCTGCGCATGGCCTCCGCCTACCCGGCCGATTTCATGGGGATGGCGGGACGGCGCGGCCGCATCCGGCCCGGCTTGGCCGCCGACCTCGTGCATCTCGACGAGCGGCTGCGGGTGCGGGCGACCTGGATCAGCGGCAAAATGGCCGTTCCGTGAAACACCCCCTGCACGCGCGCGCAAATCTGTCGTATAGAGGCCGCAGAATTTCGACCCTCACACGCATCTTCGAGGAGAGTTACCCATGGACATCGCCCTGATGGTTCTGGCCGTCGTGTTCTTCTTCTGGCAGACCGTTTCCGAGTGATCGGGGTCCGGTCCGCCGGACAAGCGAAAGGGCGGCTCCCCGGTGGAGCCGCCCTTTCGCGTTTCTGGCCCATCGGTTCGGCCGTCGGCTTGAGCCGTCAGTCGGCCAGCGCACCGCCATGGATTTGCGGGTGCTCCAGCCGCGCATGGGCGGAGGCGACCAGCCTCAACGTCTCCATGATCGTTCCGATCGCCTCGCTCAGGTCGGCCCGGCCAGCAGGCATCGGCATTCCCGACAGGACGGACTCCAGGTCTTCGGCGGCATCCTGAAGAAGGACGCAGGCCTCCTCCAACCGACGTCTGGCCGTTACGCCGTTCGCAGGATGCGACGAAGGCGCCGGCTGCATATTGCGATAGGCATTTTGATTTGCAGTTTGCAGCGAAGACCCGCTCCGCCCCTTCTGAAATCCCGTTATGAAGCCGAACATGGGCTCTCTCCCTTCCGTATCGGAGGGTATAGAGCAAAAGCCGCGCCAATTTCGAAACATCGGCCGAAGGGATCACCCCTCGGGCCAAAGCCACGCCGCGCCGCGCATACCGCTTTCGGCGCCATGGCGCGCCCGGAGGAAGCGGGTGCGGGGGGCCGGGCTCAGCGCCCAGCGTCCCCACAGGGCCGGCACCGCCTCGTAAAGACCCGGCAGGTCCGACAGGCCGCCACCGACCACCACCACGTCGGGGTCCAGCAGATTGATGACGGCGGCCAGCGCGCGGGCCAGCGCGTCGGCGTGTCGGACCAGCGTCGCCAGCGTCGACGCATCGCCGGCGCTGGCGCGGGCGGCGATCTCTGGCGGGCTCAGCGCCTCCCCCGTGCGCCCATGGTGCAGGCGGGCCAGTCCGGCGCCGCACAGCAGCGTCTCGATGCAGCCCTCCCGCCCGCAGCCGCAGGGCAGCGGCGGGCCGTCCTCCGCCGTCCGCCAGGGCAGCGGGTTGTGCCCCCATTCCCCGGCCAGGGCGTTGGCGCCGGCCAGGATGCGCCGGTCGGCGACGATCCCGCCGCCGACCCCGGTGCCCAGGATGATTCCGAAGACCAGCGGCGCCCCGGCGGCGGCGCCGTCCACCGCCTCCGACAGGACGAAGGCGTTGGCGTCGTTGGCGATGCGCACCGGACGGTCCAGCGCCCGCGCCAGATCGGCGGCGAAGGGCCGCCCGTCCAGCCAGGGCAGGTTGACCGCGCGCACGGTGCCCGCGGCGGCGTCGACGATGCCGGGCAGACACAGGCCGACCGTGGCGTCCCGGCAGCCCGCCCGCACCTCCAGCGCCGCGACGGCGCCGGCCAGCGCCTCCAGCGTCTCCGCGTAGCCGCGCGGCGTGTCGGCGCGGTGCCGCGCCCGCTCCATCCCGTCCGGAGCCAGGAGGGTGGCGGCGATCTTGGTGCCGCCCAGATCGACGCCGATTCGCATCGGACCCATGCCCATGACGGACTCCCAGCGCGGGTGGACAGTAAGGGGGGTGGAAAAGCAGTCCTCCCTATAGCGCAGCGCTCCGCCCGAATCAGCCATCCCGACGCGCGCCTCCTCCATAAGAGGTGGCGGTCCCGTCCCTTTGCACCGTCGCAGGACGACGGCGGACCACTAGAGTCAGGAGTGTAACGTCCCATCAATTGGATTGCGCGCGCCCCCATGGACCGTTCCGCTCCGAAAGCCACGCCATCCTCGAATCGCTCTGCGGCGAAGGCGAAGCCCCAACCCCAGGCCGCCGGCCTGCGCCCCGACCAGACGGAGGTCTTCGACGGCCTTCTCCTGGCCCTGCTGGCGCGCAAGCGGCTGCTGGTGCTGGTCGGCGAGGCCGGGTCCGGACGGGCCGCGGTCTTCCACCAGCTCGTCGAGCAGGTCGGCTCCGACGGGGCGCTCGTGCTTCCGGTCGCCGCAAGCGCCGGGGCGCAGGTGGACGATCTGGTGTCCGCCGCCGGGGACGCCGCCCTGCCCTCCGACAGCGACGACCGCGACTTCGACACGCTGATCGAGGAGCTGGAGGAGCGGCTGGACCTGGCCGGCACCGGCCTGCTGGCGGTGGAGAACGCCGGTGTCCTGGCCGCCCCGACCCTGGCCGACCTGATCGACCTCACCCGCTCCGAGACGCCGAGCGGGCGTTTCCTCCAGGTCCTCCTCTGCGGCACGCCGGAGATGGAGCGGACCCTGGCCCGCCCCGGACTGGCCGAGGCGGTGCGCGAGCTTGGCGTGATCTACCGCATGACGCCCGGCGCCGGCCCGTCCGTCACGCCCGCAGCCGCCATTCCTTCCGCCGGCCCCTTCATCGGGCCGGTGAACGCTCCGCCGCGCGCCGCTCCCCCACCGCCGCGCCGGGCGGCGGAGCGCGACGCCAACGACTGGCCCGCCAACGACTGGGACGCTCCGGACGGATGGACGATTCCGGAGACCGGCGCCCCGGTCGCCGATCTGCCCGCCAAACGGCGCCCGCGCCGCCGCGCCGCGCTGGCCGGAGCGGCGATCACCACCCTGATCCTGCTCGGCGCCGCCGGCGCCGGCGTGGCCCTGACCGTTCCCGGAGCCACTCCCGAACGGGCGCTCGATTACGCCCGGCAGGGCTGGCAGGACCTCCGCGGCTTCGTAACGGAGCGGGTGCACATTCCGTTCGGACCGTTCGCGGACGAGCCCAGCCTGGGCAGCCGCGGCCCCGACACGCTGGCGGTCGCCCGGCCGCAGAACCCCTACCTCGCCTCCCTCCCCGCCGAGGCGGGGGTGCCGGTTGTCGGCCCAGCGCCGACCCCAGCGCCGACCCCAGCGCCGTCAAGGGCCGACGCCCCGCCGCCCGCCGCCCGCGCCGTTGGCGCACCACCGGCCACGACTCCGGCGCCCATCTCGGCCCCGACTCCGGCCCCAACTCCGACCATGGCGGCGAAGCCGGAGCAGCCGCCCGTTGCGCCGGTGGCCGAGACGCCCAAGCCGCCGGTTCCGGTGGCCGATCCGTTGACGGCCGAGAACGCCCCCCCGCTCAAGCCGCAGGCGACGGAATACCGCACGGAGCAGAGCGAAGGTCCAACCGGTTCCGCCACCCTGCCGCCTCTGGTGGATGAGCCGACGCCTCAGATGGCGGCACCGGCGATGCCCCAGCCCGCGGCTCCCACGGCGTCCACGCCCTTCTCCGCCAGCGACAACGGCCTGAACCCGCGTGTCCGCACCCTGGTCGATCAGGCCCGCCGGCAGATCGCCGCCAAGCTCCTGACCACGCCGCCGAACAACAACGCCTACGAGACGGTGTCGCGGCTGCGCGAGATCGCACCGGCGACGCCGGAGATCCAGGAACTCCTGTCGACCATGGAGGAGACCTACCGCCGCTGGGCCTCGCTGGCGGAGCGCGAGGGCAATTGGGACGAAGCGCGACGTTTCTACGAGCGCGCCCTGATCGTCGCCCCGAACACCGGCGACCTGCGCGACCGCATCAAGGCCGCTGGTGAAGGACGCGTGCTTCCCCCCGCAACCGCCTCCGCAGGGGCCGCCTCCGCAGGGGCCGCCTCCGCAGCGCCCGGCACCCCGTCGGCGCCCTCGGCCAAGGCGGAGGCCCGGCCCGGCCTGGACAGCCGTGACGGCGCCATCGCCCTGTTGCACCGCACCGACGAGCTGAAGCGCGCGCTGGACGGCGGCGCCGATCCGAACAAGCGGGTGGACAACGGCAAGACCCTGCTGATGCTGGCCTCCGAGCAGGGGCTGACCGACGCGGTGCGGATGCTGATCGACCGCCGGGCCAAGACGGAGCTGCGCACCGCCGACGGCGCCACCGCGGTGATGTACGCGGCCTGGGGCGGGCATGAGGCGGTGATTCACGCGCTGGCCGCCGCCGGGGCCGAACTCGACGCCACCAACGACGACGGCAAGACCGCCCTGATGGCCGCCGCGGCCCGCGGCCATGAAGGGGTGGTGAAGATTCTGGTCGACCGCGGCGTGTCGGTGGACCGGGTGGCCAGCCACGGCTGGTCGGCCCTGATGTACGCCGCCAACAACGGCCACGACCGCGTGGCCCGGATGCTGGTGGAGCGTGGCGCCAACCCGTTCCGCATGGACACCGCCGGCAACTCCGCCCTCACCCTCGGCGCGCTGCAGGGCCACATGCAGGTGGTCGAGGCGCTGAAGCCGCACTGAGCGGCAAGCCAAGCAGCAAAACGGCGGGCGCCCCCAGGGACGCCCGCCGTTTTCGCATGTCGCTCCGGTCGAACGGTTGACCGCTCAGGCCGCCTTGATATCCGCCAGGAAGCTCTCGATTTCCTTGCGCAGCGTTTCCGACTGGCGGGCCAATTCGCCCGACGCGCTCATCACCTGACCGGCTGCCGCACCGGTCTCGCCCGCGGCCATCGTGACCTCCGTGATGCTGCCGGAGACCTGATGGGTGCCCGCCGCGGCCTCCTGGACGTTGCGGGAGATCTCGTTGGTCGCAGCACCCTGCTCCTCGATCGCGGCGGCGATGGCGGTGGAGATGTCGTTGATCTGGCCGATGATGCCTCCGATGGCCGAGATGTCGCGCACCGCGCCATCGGTCGCCCCCTGGATGGCGGCGATCTGGGCGGCGATCTCGTCGGTGGCCTTGGCGGTCTGGGAGGCCAGGTGCTTCACCTCGCCGGCAACGACGGCAAAGCCCTTGCCGGCCTCGCCCGCCCGGGCGGCCTCGATGGTGGCGTTCAGAGCCAGCAGGTTGGTCTGGCTGGCGATGTTGGTGATGAGGCTGACCACCTCGCCGATCTTCTGGGCGGCCTCAACCAGACCGCGCACGGTCTCGTTGGTGCGGGTCGCCTGCTCCACCGCCTGCCCGGCGATCTCCGAGGAGCGCGACACCTGCGTCGCGATCTCGCGGATGGAGCTGGCCATCTCCTCCGTGGCGGAGGCGACGGTCTGGACGTTGGCGCTGGTCTGCTCCGCCGCCGCCTGGACCGCGGTGGCCTGGATGTTGGTCCGCTCGGCCATGGAGGTCATGCTGTGGGCGGTCGCGTCCAGTTCGGACGCGGCGGCGGCCACCGTGCGCAGGGCCGTGGCGGAGGTGTCGCCGAAGCGGTTCACCATCCGATCCACGGCTTCCGCCCGGCGTTGCTTGGTCGCCTGTTCCGTCGCCTGTGCGGCGGCCAGCCGCTCCGCCTCGATCAGCCCGTCCTTGAAGACCTGAACGGCGCGGGCCATGGCACCCAACTCGTCCTTGCGCTGCGCGCCGTCCACGGCGACCGTCAGCTCGCGCCCCGCCAGCCGGTTCATCACCCCGGTGAGTTGCTGGATCGGCTTGGACACGCCGGCGATGATCACCAGCCCCATCACGGCGCCGAGGAGGGTCACGACGGAGACCGCGACGATGAGCAGGGTCTTGCTCGACGCGTAGGTCGCCTCGCCGTGGTCGGCGGCGACCCGGCCGTTGCGGATGTTGAATTCGGAAAGTTCACGCATGAGCATCTGGGCCTTGCGGAACTCGACGCGCGAATCCCCCCGGTAAAGCTCGGTCGCTTCACTGTCGCGATTGGCGCGTGACAAAGGGAGCAGCTTCTGGTTGCTCAGATTTTGATAACGCTCCCAGTGTTCCATGAGTTTCTGGAACGTCTCCGTCTCGAAACCGGGAGTCAGCATGCCTTTATACCTGCGGGCGGCGTCCTGAAAATTCTCCAATGCCGACCGCAAGCTTTTCTCCTCCTCCGCCTTCTGAGCGGGATCGGAAACCAGAATGTGGGCGGACTCCAGAATGCGGTAGAACTCGAAATAATCGGTGAGCGTGGCGATCTCGCCGACGCTTGGCAGCCAGTTGTCGCGGATGTCCTTCCCTGCGTCATTCACCGTCGAAATGCGGTCAATGCTGAAAAGACCCAGACCGATGATGAACATGACAAGCATGGAAAACGAAGATGCGATCTTCGCTTTCACCGTTATATTCGAGAGAACAGACATGCGACACTCCCTCTACAGATTCACAGGAAGATCAGCGCAAAACATTGTGCAGTAAGCTTATTTTCATTGTTTTCCCCAAGACGCGAAGGCTGCCATCGGCGATGACACACGCGCGCCCGACAGGCTTGCAAGTCGCGCAAGAACTTCCCAACGCGTAAGCGCACAGGCTACACGCTTGATTTCGGCAACAGGTGATTGATGATTTTTTATTCGGATCAGATAGCCATCAGGCCTTTGCCAGCGCTCGCCGATGCCGATCTGGATTGCATCCAGTAAGTCCGTTATCTCACGGAATAAGTGAATCAGCCATTAAGGTGTCATGAGAGCTGCGTTATTTTCTGTTTTTATTTATTACCATGGTGCTTCTGTAAAGTTTCTCACTTGAGAAACGTTTGTTTCACCGGAGGAGCCACGGATCTCCAGTGGATGCCAAAGGCGCAAAAAAGCCCGCGGGCGCGTGATGCGCAGCCGCGGGCTGAACTACGAAAAATTGCGGACCGGAACGGATCAGAGAGCGGCGAAGCGCGCCAGCATGGCCGCGTGGGAGCGGATGCCGTTGTGCAGGCACTTCACTTCGAACTTCTCGTTGGGCGAATGGATGCGGTCATCCTCCAGCCCGAACCCGACGAAGATCGAATCGAAGCCCAGCGCCTGCCGGATGTAGCCGCCGACCGGGATCGACCCGCCGCTGCCGACCAGCGCCGGCTTGTTGGCGAAGACGTCGCCCAGACCCGCCATGGCGGCACGCAGATAGGGGCTGTCGGTCGGCACCTGGACACCCGGCGAGCGGCCGAACACCTTGATCTCCCAACGTCCGTCGGCCGGTGTGCGCTCCTCCAGGAAGCTCCGGATGCCGGCCAGGATCTTTTCCGGGTCCTGGGCGGGCACGAGGCGGCAGGACAGCTTGGCCGACGCCTTGGAGGCGATGACCGTCTTGGAGCCTTCGCCCGTGTAGCCGCCCCAGATGCCGTTGATGTCGCAGGTCGGGCGCGACCACAGCCGCTCCAGCGCGCTGCGCCCTGCCTCGCCCGCCGGGGTCTTCAGCCCGACGCCGGCCAGGAAGGCGCTCTCGTCGAAGCCGAGGTCGCGCCACATCGCCTTTTCCTCGTCCGTCGGCTCGGCCACGTCGTCGTAGAAGCCGGGGAAGCGGACGCGGCCGTCCTCGTCGTGGATTTGGCCGAGGATGCGGGTCAGCGCGTTGATCGGGTTCAGCACCGCGCCGCCGAACATGCCGGAATGCAGGTCGTGGCTCGGCCCGTGCAACGTCGCTTCGACATAGAGCAGGCCGCGCAGCCGCGTGGTGATGGCCGGGGTGTCGATGTTCCAGGCGTTGGTGTCGGTGATGACGCAGACGTCGGCCTTCAGCTCCTCCGCGTTGGCCTTCAGGAAGGGGAGCAGGTTCGGGCTGCCGGTCTCCTCCTCGCCCTCCAGCAGGACGGTCACGCGGATGGGCAGGGTGCCGTGCACGGCGTGCCAGGCGCGGAACGCCTCGATGAAGGTCATCACCTGGCCCTTGTCGTCCACGGCGCCGCGGGCGACGATGCGGCGGCCATGCTCTGCCTCGACGATGGCCGGCTCGAAGGGCGGGCTGTTCCACAGTTCCAGCGGCTCTGCCGGCTGCACGTCGTAATGGCCGTAATAGAGGATGTGCGGCACATCGGAACCGCCCGGCCCCGGATGGTGGGCGACGACCGCGGGATGGCCGGCCGTCTCGCGCACGGAGGCGTCGAAGCCCAGCCCGCTCAGTTCGCGCACCAGCCAGTCCGCGGCGCGGCGCACGTCGCCCTTGTAGGCCGGATCGGTGCTGACGCTGGGGATGCGCAACAGGTCGCAGAGGCGGCCCAGGGAGTCTTCGAAACTGCGGTCAACCTGCTGGAGAACGGGGTCGGCTGACAGGACGCTCGACATTCGGAACTGCCTTCGGTGTGAATGACTGGCACCGATGGTAGCGCATCGCGGTTCCGCGCCAAGCTCCACAAAGCGCAGGGGTGCCATCCTCGCGAAGGCGGCGTTCCCGGTTCCCGCCACGGGAAGCACAGGATGGCGGGACCGCGGCTCCGCCTTCGGGAGGATACCCCGGACGCAGGCGGGTCAGACGGTGAGATACCGCCGGACCTCGCTCTCCTCCAGCCCGTCGCGGCTGCCCGCCAGCATGACCTCGCCGCGCTCCATCACCGCCCAGTCGTCGGCCAGATCGCGGGCGAACTCGAAATACTGCTCGACCAGCAGGATCGCCATGGTGCCCTTGTCGCGCAGGTACGAAATGGCCCGCCCGATGTCCTTGATGATGCTGGGTTGGATGCCCTCGGTCGGCTCGTCCAGCACCAGCAGCCGGGGCCGCGTCACCAGCGCCCGCCCGATGGCGAGCTGCTGCTGCTGCCCGCCCGACAGGTCGCCGCCGCGGCGGTCCAGCATGGACTTCAGCACCGGGAACAGCTCGAACACCTCGTCGGGGATCGAGCGGTCGGCGCGCTTCAGCGGCGCATAGCCGGTCAGCAGGTTCTCCCGCACCGTCAGCAGCGGGAAGATCTCGCGCCCCTGCGGCACATAGGCGATGCCGCGCCGCGCCCGTTCGGACGGGGCGAGCCTGGTGATGTCGCCGCCGTCCCAGGCGATGGTGCCGCCGGTCACCGGCTTCAGCCCGACGATGGCGCGCAGCAGCGAGGACTTGCCGACGCCGTTGCGCCCGAGCAGGCAGGTGACCTTCCCCACCTCCGCCGTCAGCGACACGCCGCGCAGCGCCTGCGCCGCACCGTAATGGAGATCGACAGACCGTACGTCGAGCATGAAACTTCCTCTGATCCAAAACCCCTCTCCCGCCCCGGGAGAGGGAGGGACCCATGCGCAGCATGGGAGGGTGAGGGTGCCGGCAAGAAACAGTGCCTTGATCCTCGCACGACCCTCACCCGCCCGCTGCGCGGGCACCCTCTCCCGGGACGGGAGAGGGATGATTGTTGGCGGTCACCGGCCCAGATAGACGTCGATGACCTGCTTGTTGGCGCTCACCGTGTCGAGCGAGCCTTCGGCCAGCACCGAGCCCTCGTGCAGCACCGTGACCTTCACGCCCAGTTCACGGACGAAGACCATGTCGTGCTCCACGACGATCACCGAATGCTTGCCGGCGATGTCCTTCAGCAGATGGGCGGTCTGTTCCGTCTCCGCGTCGGTCATGCCGGCCACCGGCTCGTCGACCAGCAGCAGCTTCGGGTCCTGGGCCAGCAGCATGCCGATCTCCAGCCACTGCTTCTCGCCGTGCGACAGGCTGCCCGCCGGGCGGTCGCGCCGCGGCGACAGGCGGGTGATGTCGAGAATCTCCTCGATCCGCGCCCGGTCCTCCCGCGTCGCCGAGTAGGTCAGCGTCTTCAGCGGGCGGCGCGGCGCCTTCAGCGACAGTTCCAGATTGTCCCAGACCGTGTGCATCTCGAACACGGTGGGGCGCTGGAACTTGCGGCCGATGCCCAGGTTGGCGATGGCCGGCTCGCGCAGGCTCGTCAGGTCGGTGCGGCCCTCGAACAGGATGGTGCCGGTGTCGGGTCGGGTCTTGCCGGTGATGACGTCCATCATGGTCGTCTTGCCGGCGCCGTTCGGCCCGATGATCGCCCGCATCTCGCCCGGCTCGATGACCAGCGACAGGCTGTTCAGCGCCCGGAACCCGTCGAAGCTGACCGACACGCCGTCCAGATACAGCAGGGTGTCCTCGGTGCTCATCTCTCTCAGACTCCCTTCTGGTCCGCCGGCTTGGCGGTGACCGTGGCGCGCGCCGGCAGCCGGTCGCGAAGCTGCGCCGCCAGACCGAGGATGCCCTTGGGCAGGAACAGAGTGACCAGGACGAACAGGCCGCCCAACGCGAACAGCCACAGCTCCGGCAGCGCCGCCGTGAAGTAGCTCTTGCCGAAATTCACCAGCACCGCGCCCAGCACCGGCCCGGCCAGCGTGCCGCGCCCGCCGACGGCGACCCAGATCACCGCCTCGATGCTGCTGGCGGGGGAGAATTCCGACGGGTTGATGATGCCCACCTGCGGCACGTAGAGCGCGCCCGCCACGCCGGCCATGCAGGCCGACAGCGTCCAGGCGAACAGCTTGTAGCGGTCGGTCTCGTAGCCCAGGAAGCGGACCCGGCTCTCGGCGTCGCGCACGGCGATCAGCACCTTGCCCAGCTTGGACGCCACCACGGCCGAGGCCAGGATGTAGCCGGCCGCCAGCGCCACCACCGTCGCCACGAACAGCCCGACGCGGGTCGAGGCGGACTGGATGTCGAAGCCCAGGATCTCCTTGAAGTCGGTCAGCCCGTTGTTGCCGCCGAAGCCCATGTCGTTGCGGAAGAAGGCCAGCATCAGCGCGAAGGTGAGCGCCTGCGTGATGATCGACAGATAGACGCCGGTGACGCGCGAACGGAAGGCGAACCAGCCGAAGGCGAAGGCGAGCAGGCCCGGCACCAGCATCACCATGATCGCGGCGAACCAGAACTGGTCGAAGCCGTGCCAGTACCAGGGCAGCTCCGTCCAGTTCAGGAAGACCATGAAGTCCGGCAGGTCGGCGTTGCCGTACATGCCGCGCGAGCCGATCTGCCGCATCAGATACATGCCCATGGCGTAGCCGCCGAGCGTGAAGAAGGCGGCGTGCCCCAGCGACAGGATGCCGACGAAGCCCCAGACGAGGTCGAGCGACAGCGCCAGCAGGGCGAAGCACAGATACTTGCCGAGCAGCGCCACCGTGTGGGTGGAGAGGTGCCAGGGCGAATCCGGGGCCGTGCCCAGCGCCATGACCGGCACCGCCACGGCCAGCACCGCCAGGACGGTCAGCAGCACGCCGGCCTTCTTGTCCAGGCCCATCAGGAAGAAACGGGTCAGCATCGGATCAGGCCTCCACCGCCCGGCCCTTCAGCGCGAACAGGCCGCGCGGACGCCGTTGGATGAACAGGATGATGAAGATCAGCACCAGGATCTTGCCCAGCACCGCGCCCGCGTAGGGCTCCAGGAACTTGTTGACGCCGCCGAGCGCCAGCGCGCCGACCAGCGTTCCCCACAGGTTGCCCACCCCGCCGAACACCACGACCATGAAACTGTCGATGATGTAGCCCTGGCCCAGGTTGGGGCTGACGTTGTCGATCTGGCTCAGCGCCACGCCGGCCAGCCCGGCGATGCCGGAGCCGAGCCCGAAGGTCAGCGCGTCCACCCGCGCGGTGCGGATGCCCATGGCGTTGGCCATGCTGCGGTTCTGGGTGACGGCGCGGATGCTCAGCCCGAACCACGTCTTGCGCAGCGCCACCAGAAGCGCGCCGAAGACCAGGAAGGCGAAGACGACGATCCACAGCCGCCCGTAGGTGATGGTCAGCCCGCCCAGCTCGAAGGCGCCGGACATCCAGGACGGGGCGCCGACCTCGCGGTTGGTCGGTCCGAAGATGGAGCGCACCGCCTGCTGGAGCGCCAGCGACAGGCCCCAGGTCGCCAGCAGCGTTTCGAGCGGGCGCCCGTAGAGCCAGCGGATCACGCTGCGCTCGATGGCGACGCCGACCGCGCCGGAGACCAGGAAGGCGACGGGAAGCGCCACCAGGATGGAGAAGTCGAACAGGCCCGGCGCCCACTGGCGGAAGGCCTCCTGCACCAGGAAGGTGGCATAGGCGCCGATCATCACCATCTCGCCGTGCGCCATGTTGATCACGCCCATAACGCCGAAGGTGACGGCCAGCCCGATCGCCGCCAGCAGCAGCACCGAGCCGAGCGACAGGCCGTACCACAGGTTCTGGGCGGCGCCCCACAGAGCGAGCCGCTGCTCGACGGACGCGATGGCCTTCGTCGCGGCGTCCTTCACCGCGTCGCTTCCAGTGTTGGCAGCGCCGTTCAGCAGGGCCCGCGCGTCCTGGTCGCCGCGCTCCTGAAGCACCGCGACGGCGGCGATCTTGTCGGCGTCGGGCGCCTCCCCGGCCAGCAGGACGGAGGCCCGCGCCTGGGTCATCGCGCGACGGACGCGCTCGTCGGTTTCCTTGGACAGCGCCGTGTTCAGCGCGTCCAGCGCGCTGGCGTCGCGGCTCTTGAACACCGCCTCGGCGGCCTGCCGGCGCGTGTTGGCGTCGGGGCTCATCAGGGTGAGCGCGCCGAGAGTCGCGCTGATCGTGCGGCGCAGGGCGTTGTTGATGCGGATCTTCTCGACCGCGTTGCGGTCCGCCTCGCCCAGCGCGGCGCCGGTCAACGGGTCGGTCAGGGCGTAACCATTGCCGGCGCGCTTGGCGACGACCACGGCGCCGTCCGCCTTGCGGACGTGCAGGTCGCCGGCCTGGAGGGCCTCGATCACCGGCACGACGGCGGGATCGCCCGTCTCGGCCAGCCCGGCGATGGCCTTTTCGGTCTCGGCGTAACTGCCGGCGCCCAGGCCGCGGACCAGCGGTGCCAGATCGGCGGCGAAGGCGGATGGTGCGGCCAGCGCCAGAAACGCGGCCAGCAGCCAGCAGAATGCGCGGTGCATCGCGGTTCCTGTGATGTGTCGGAAGTCGTTGGGGGCGTTTTTGAGTGGGAAGGGGCTGCCCCCACCCTTCCCGCTTCGCGGGCCCCTTCCCTCCCCCGCTTCGCAGGAGAGGGAGCCATAGTCCCCTCCCCCGCCCAGCGGGGGAGGGTTAGGGAGGGGGCATCACGCAGCCAGTCACCAGGAGGCGTTCAAACGGTCCTCACGACCCCTTGCCACCGCACTTGCCGGTCTTCACGTTGAAGTTGCCGCAGGACATCGGGGCGCGCCAATCGGAGATCAGGTCCTTGCTGTCCGGCAGGAAGTCCGACCACTCGTCGCCGGCCACGAGGCCCGGCGTCTTGGAGACGGTCTCGAACTGGCCGTTCTCCTGCACCTCGCCGATCAGCACCGGCTTGGTGATGTGGTGGTTCGGCAGCATGGCCGAGTAGCCGCCGGTCAGGTTCGGCACGGCGACGCCGACGAGGCTGTCGATCACCGCGTTGCTGTCGGTGGTGCCGGCCTTCTCGACCGCCTTCACCCACATGTTGAAGCCGATGTAGTGGGCCTCCATCGGGTCGTTGGTGACGCGCTTGTCGTTCTTGGTGTAGGCCTGCCACTTCTTGATGAAGTCGCCGTTCTCCGGCGTATCCACCGACATGAAGTAGTTCCAGGCGGCGAGATGGCCGACCAGCGGCTTGGTGTCGATGCCGGCCAGTTCCTCCTCACCCACGGAGAAGGCGACGACCGGGATGTCCTGCGCCTTGACGCCCTGGTTGCCCAGCTCCTTGTAGAAGGGGACGTTGGCGTCGCCGTTGATGGTCGAGACGACGGCGGTCTTCTTGCCGGCGGAACCGAACTTCTTGATATCGGCGACGATGTTCTGCCAGTCGGCATGGCCGAACGGCGTGTAGTTGATCATGATGTCCTCGGACTTCACGCCCTTGGACTTCAGGTAGGTCTCCAGGATCTTGTTGGTCGTGCGCGGGTAGACGTAGTCGGTGCCGGCCAGCACCCAGCGCTGCACGCCTTCCTTTTCCGCCAGATAGTCGACGGCGGGGATCGCCTGCTGGTTCGGGGCGGCGCCGGTGTAGAAGACGTTGCGCGAGGACTCCTCGCCCTCATACTGCACCGGGTAGAACAGGATGCTGTTCAGCTCCTCGAACACCGGCAGGACGGACTTGCGGCTGACCGAGGTCCAGCAGCCGAACACCGCGGCCACCTTGTCCTTGCTGACCAGCTCGCGCGCCTTCTCGGCGAACAGGGGCCAGTTGGAGGCGGGATCGACGACGACCGGCTCCAGCTTCTTGCCGAGAACGCCGCCCTTCTTGTTCTGCTCTTCGATGAGCATCAGCATGACGTCCTTCAGCGTGGTCTCGCTGATCGCCATGGTGCCCGACAGGGAATGGAGGATGCCGACCTTGATGGTGTCCTGGGCCGACGCCGGGGCGGCGAAGCCCGCGGCGAACGTGACGGCAAGACCCGCGGCCGCCGCAAGGGTGCGACCGGTCTTGAAGCCCGACTGGAACCCCGTCTTCAACATTGTGAATACCCCCCGTTCTTTGGTCTGGCGCCCGCCTCAGGCGCCCGGAGGTATCCTTCGCAAATGTGATGCCACGACACGTCGGCAGGAGAGCCGTTCAAGGAATCCGCAGCGATTTGCAGCCCAGTATTCGCTTACGAATTATGCATGCCTGCCTTTTTATGATCGAATTTTACTCACTTCCGCCGAAATGGCTGATTTTTAGGCAGCCGCTCACACCGAAGACCGATGCCGTTCGACACAGACCGACAGCACCTCATCCAAAGGTCGTGCCCACCAGCGGCGCGAGAATATTTCGACCTCGGAATAGCCTTGGAATCCAACGGCTTCCACCCAACCACGGATCATTGGTATATCAATCATTCCGTCGCCCATCATGCCCCGGTCCTCCAGCAGGTCGGCGGTCGGCACCAGCCAATCGCACACATGGAAGGCACACAGGCGATTCCGGCCCGCCCGGCGGATCTGCGCCTCCAGTTCCGGGTCCCACCAGACATGGTAGACGTCCAACGCCACGCCCAGCGCGCCGGTTCCCTGCGGGTCCAGCCGGTCGCAGAGGTCGAGCGCGTGGCGCATCGTGTTCACGCAGGCGCGATCGGCGGCGTACATCGGGTGCAGCGGCTCGATGGCGAGCGGCATCCCGGCGGCGCGGGCGTGCTCCAGCAGTTCGGCGATGCCGTCCTCCACCTGGGCGCGGGCCATGGCGATGTCCTTGGACGGCGGGGAGCCGGGGCGGGAGAATTGCGGCAGCCCGCCGACGACCAGCACGAGGCAGGGGGCACCCAGCGCCACCGCCTCGTCCACCGCGCGGCGGTTGTCGTCGCGCACCTCGGCCCGGCGGTCGGGATCGGCAGGGAACATGCCGCCGCGGCAGTAGCCGGACAGTTCCAGCCCCAGCTCCTTCACGGCCCGCACGGCGCGGTCCAGCCCCACCGCGGCCACCTGATCCCGCCAGGGGGAGACGGCGCGGATGCCGTGGCGGGCGCAGGCGTCGAAGATCTGCAGAAGGTCGCCCTGCTTGCGCACCGTGGCCGTGTTGATGGACAGCCAGCGATGATCGCCGGAGAAGTCGCGCATGATCCTGGTCCTTATTGCGAAATCCCCTCTCCCGCCCCGGGAGAGGGTGCCCGCGACAGCGGGCGGGTGAGGGTCGTTCGAGGATCGACGCACTGATCCTTGGCGGCACCCTCACCCTTCCCGCGCACGGCGCGGGCCCCTTCCCTCTCCCGGGACGGGAGAGGGAGTTATCCTCACACCGCCTCGATGCCGCGGACGGCCAGGACGTCGGCCATGCGCCACACCGCCTCCTCCGGGTCGCGCAGCAGCCCGGCCTTGTCGGCCAGCCGGAAGATCTCGGCCAGATGCTGGGTGGAGCGCGTGCCCTCCTGCCCGCCGATCATCGTGAAATGGTCCTGGTGGCCGTTCAGGTAGGCCATGAAGACCACCCCGGTCTTGTAGAAGCGGGTCGGCGCCTTGAAGATGTGGCGGGACAGCGGGACGGTCGGCTCCAGAATCTCGTGGAAGCGCCCCTCCTCGCCCGCCGCCAGCTCGGCCAAGGCCGCCGCCGCCGCCGGGGCGATGGCGTCGAAGATGCCCAGCAGCGCGTCGGAATGGCCTTCCCCGTCGCCGGCGATCAGCTCCGCGTAGTTGAAGTCGTCGCCGGTGTACATGCGCACGCCAGGGGCCAGCCGGCGGCGCATGACGATCTCCTTGTCCTTGTCGAGCAGGGAGATCTTCACCCCGTCGACCTTGGCCGCGAAGTCGTTGATGATGCCAACCGCCGTGTCGAGGGCCACCGGGAAGTCGTTGGTTCCCCAGTAACCGGCCAGCGCCGGGTCGAACATGTCGCCCAGCCAGTGGATGATCACCGGGCTGCGCACCTGGGAGAGGATGCGGCTGTAAACCCGGACATAGTCGTCCGGCCCTTTGGCCACGCGGGCGAGCGCGCGCGACGCCATCAGGATCACCCGCCCGCCAAGGTCCTCGACCGCGGCGACCTGCGTCTCATAAGCGCGGATCACGTCGTCGAGGGAGCGGGCGTCCTCCGGCGCCAGATGGTCGGTGCCGGCCCCGCAGGCGATCAGCGCGTTGCCGCGCGCCTTCGCCGCGGTCAGGGAGCGCCGGATCAGCTCCAGCGAGGCGTTCCAGTCCAGCCCCATGCCGCGCTGCGCGGTGTCCATCGCCTCGGCCACGCCGAAGCCCAGGTCCCACAGATGCTCGCGGAAGGCGATGGTGCGGTCCCAGTCGATGGCCGGGGTCAGCCAGGGGTCGTTGTCGGCCAGCGGGTCGGCCACCATGTGCGCGGCGGCGTAGGCCACGCGGTTCAAGGGCCGGTCGGTGCGGGCGGGGAAGCCCCGCGCGGGGGCCACCTCGTAAGCCTCCAATGACCGGTCGGCGCGCGGCAGCTTGATGGTCAGTGCCATAGTGCGAACTCCGGTCAGGCGGTCAGCGAGGGAACGTCGACCCAGCGGCGCTCCTTCCAGCTCTTCAGCGCGGCCTCGACGAGCTGCACCCCCTTGGCGCCCTCGATCAGGCCGTGGTCAAAGGGGGCGTCCTCGACGACGTGGCGGATGAAGGATTCCCACTGCGTCTTGAAGCCGTTGTCGGTCGGCTGGTTGTCGGGCACCGGCTGCCACGTCGCGTAGAAGTCCATGGTCTGCTTCTGGTCCGGGTTCCACACCGGGCGCGGCGTGCCCTGGCGCGGCTGGATCACGCAGTCGCTCAAGCCCGCGACGGCCGAGCCGTGGGTGCCGTCCACCTGGAAGGTCACCAGATCGTCGCGGTACACCCGCGTCGCCCAGGAGGAGTTGATGTGGGCGATGACTCCGCCCTCCAGCTCGAAGGTGGCGTAGGCCGCGTCGTCGGCGGTGGCCTGATAGCGCTTGCCCTGCTCGTCCCAGCGCTCCGGGATGTGGATGGCGCCGAGGCAGGAGACGCTCTTGACCTGACCGAACAGGTTGTCGAGCACGTAGCGCCAGTGGCAGACCATGTCGAGGATGATGCCGCCGCCGTCCTCCTCCCGGTAGTTCCAGGAGGGGCGCTGCGCCGGCTGCCAGTCGCCCTCGAACACCCAATAGCCGAACTCGCCGCGCACCGAGAGGATCTTCCCGAAGAAGCCGCTGTCGCGCAGCATCTTCAGCTTCTGCAGGCCGGGCAGGAACAGCTTGTCCTGAACGGTGCCGTTCTTCACCCCGGCCTCCTCGGCCAGCCGGACGACGCGCAGCGCCTCCTCCAGGTTGGTGGCGATGGGCTTCTCGCAATAGACGTGCTTGCCGGCGCGGATTGCCGCCTCCAGCAGCGTGGGCCGCATCTGGGTGGTGCCGGCGTCGAAGAAGATCGTGTCGTCGGGGTTCGCCAGGGCCGCGTCCAGATTGTCGGTCCAGCGCTCCACGCCGTGGCGCTGGGCCAGCTCGCGGATCTTCTCGGCGTTACGCCCGACCAGGATGGGGTCCGGCATGACGCGGGACCCGTCGGACAGCGTGACGCCGCCTTGCGCCCGGATGGCGAGGATCGACCGGATCAGATGCTGGTTCATGCCCATGCGGCCGGTCACGCCATGCATGATGATACCAAGGCGCTTCGTGCTCATGTCGGGGACTCCCTAGGGGATTATTCGTTCTGCAGAGGGGACAGGCGGTCCCACCGGGGCTGCGCCGCGCTGGCGAAGCCGGGGACGGCCAGGGTTTCGGTCGGCAGGCTGCCGCCCGCCGTGGCGAGGCGGACGGTGCCGTCCCGCCGGGTGTAGAAGCCGGGATGCGCGTCGAGGAAGGCGTCGGCCTCCGGCGCTCCGTCAAAGCCATTTCCGTACTGGTGGCCGTTGCGCTCCGCGTCGGCGATGCCGAGCAGCGCGACCAGCGCCGTGTCCTGCTGCACCGCCAGCCCGGCCTGACAGGTCAGGTCCTCCGCGGCGACGAAGTGCGGCGCGCCCCAGGCGGCGCAGCGCGCCCGGTTCAGGACGGCCTTGTAGAGACCCTTGCAGGACTTGGACGACACGCCGCGGTAGCCGGCGGCGCGGGCGCGCGGGAAGGCGTCGTAGCCGTCGTCGGACTCGTCGATGATGAAGGGGATGCGCTCCGCCACCGCGCCCAGTGGCGCGCCGAGCGCGCGCTCCCGCGCCACCGGCTGTTCGATGTAGAGCAGGCGTCCGCGGAAGCCGGCCAGCGCCGGCTCGCGCTCCAGCCCATCCATGAAAGCGGCGAGGGCCGCCGCGTCCGCGTATTGTTCGTTGCCGTCCAGCGTGGCGCGGTAGTCGCCCGCCGCCGTGTCGAGCACGCCGGCGATTTCGGCTAGGCGCGCGAGGTCGGCGGACGGATCGCCGGCCAGCTTGATCTTGAAGCGGCTCAGCCGCTCCCGCGCCAGCAGGTCGCGCAGGGCCACCGGCTCGTCGAGCAGCCCGACCGTGTGGCGGAGCGCCACGGACGGCCGCGGCTCCAGCCCGGCGAGGAAGCCATCCAGGTCGAAGCCCGCCAGATCCGGAGTCAGCCGCGCGTCGATCCCGGCGCGGTTCGTCCGCATGCCGGTGACAAAATCCGTATTCAGAACCCGCAGCAGCCCGTCCAGCACCGCCTTGTCGATCAGCGCCGGCCCGTAGGCGGCGGTCAGGTCGGGCAGCCCGGCGGCGCGGCAGGCCGCCCGCTGGATTTCATAAGCCGCCGCGTGGTGCCCGAAGGCGGTGTCGGCACGGTCCGTCGCGTAGGCGTCGCGGGCGAGGCGCAGGGAGCGGCGCAGACCGTCCACCGTCTCGTCCGGGCTGCGGTCCGGGCGTTTGTCGAACCACTTCGGCATCATCATCTCGGCGGTGCCGCCCCACGCCTCGCCGACGCCGTCCACATGGACCAGGGCACGGACGAAGGCCTGGGGGGCCGCCTCCACCGTCACGCTGCCGAAGCGGAAGGGCTTCACGAAGCGGACGGGGCGTTCATAGAGGTCGATGGCGCGGATGGTGAGGAGGGGTGCATTGCCCCCACCCTTCCCGCTTCGCGGGCCCCTTCCCTCCCCCGCTTCGCGGGAGAGGGACCAATCCCCTCCCCCGCCCAGCGGGGGAGGGTCAGGGTGGGGGAAATCCTTCGCCATCACCACACGCCCCCTCAGTCCAGATGCCCTTGGGCGTTGAAATGCGCCCGGATGCGCTGGGTCAGCTCGATGAAGACCGGGTGGCCCATGACATCCAGCGAGCGCGGGCGGGGCAGCGGCACCTCGTAGGTCGCGGCGATGGCGCCGGGACGCTCCGACATCACCATCACCCGGTCGGCCAGGAACACCGCCTCGGGGATCGAGTGGGTGATCAGCAGCACCGTCTTGCCCGTCTCGTGCTGGATGCGCTGCAGCTCAACGTTCATCTTCTCCCGCGTCATGGCGTCGAGCGCGCCGAACGGCTCGTCCATCAGCAGGATCTTCGGGTCGTGGACCAGCGCCCGGCACAGCGAGGCGCGCTGCTGCATGCCGCCGGAGAGCTGCCAGGGGTACTTGTTCTCGAACCCCTCCAGCCCGGTCATGCGGATCAGCGCGCGGGCGCGCTCCAGGTACTTGTCGCGCGGCAGGCCGCGGACCTCCACCGGCATCATGATGTTGCGCAGCACCGTCCGCCAGGCGAGCAGCACCGGGCTCTGGAACACGATGCCCACGTCGTCGTGCGGCTCGGTCACCGTGGTGCCTTCGATGGTGATGGCGCCCTCGCTGACCGGCAGCAGGCCGGCGACCAGCTTCAGCAGCGTGGACTTGCCGCAGCCGGACGGGCCGACCACCACCAGGAACTCGCCGTCCCGCACGTCGAAGGTGATCGGGCGCAGGGACGGCACCTCCCCGTCGCGGGTGCGGTAGGTCTTGGTCACGCCGTCGATCTGGATCAGGGTCTTCTGCGACAGGCGGGCCGTTTCGGCAGATCCGACGACTTTCAACTGGGGCTGAGCCATGTCCCTGCTCTCCTGTCCGTTCGGCCTCACTGGCCCGCCGCGGCGGGATCGGGGAGGAAGTCGCGGGTGTAGAAGGCCTTCGGGTTCTTCTTCGCCGCGGCGTCCAGGCCGCCGTACTCGACCAGCAGGTCCACGGTCTCGGCCATGTTGGCGTCGGTGACGCGGAAGGGCCGCTGCCCCTTGGTCTCCGCCGTGCGGTAGAGCGGCGTGGTCAGCTCGAAGCCCTCCAGCAGGGTGGCTTCCTGGCCGCCCTTGGGGTTGGCCTTGAGGATGGCGGCCACCGCTTCCTTCGGGTTCTTCTCCGCCCCTTCGACCGCCTTGGTCGTGGCGGCCATGAAGCGCTTCACGAGGTCCGGCTTGTCCTTCAGCGTCTCGGTATGGGCGATGATGCCGGAGGAGACCATGTTGACGCCGTAGTCGGCGAAGCGGATCGGCGTCACCGACTTGCCGGTGGCGTCCTTGATCTTCATGCTCTGGTCCATGACGTAGCCCAGCAGCAGGTCCGCCTGCCCGTTGATGACGGCGTTCAGCTTGGTCTGGGCATCGCCCGACACGACGCGGAAGTCGCTGTCCTTGAGGCCGGTCTTCTTCAGGAACAGCGGCCAGATCTGGGACATGCTGTCGCCCGGCGTCATGGCGACGGTCTTGCCCTTGATGTCCTCGGGCTTGCGGATGTTCTTGTCGGTGAAGCCCATGGCCGACATCGGGCTGGTCTGGAGCAGCACGCCGGGCGAGGTGACCGGGGCGCCCTTCACCGCCGCCTTCATCATGGTCGGCACGTCGACGTAGCCGAAATCGACGGTCTTCGCGGCCACCGCCTGGGTCGTCACCGCCGACCCGCGGCCCTCCTGGATTTCCAGGTCGATGCCCTCGGCCTCGTACAGGCCTTTGTCCTTGCCGTAGTAGAAGGGCGCGTGCTCGCCATACACGTACCAGTTCAGCATCAGCACGACCTTGTCCGCGGCCTGGGCCGGAAGCGTCGTGGCGGTGAGGGCGCAGAGCGCCGCGAAGAGCGTCCGTTTCATCTCGTCTCCTCCCGAAGTGTGTCCGGCGTCGCTGTTGGTTTTGTTGTCGGCGTTACGACGTCGGGATGTAGTTGTGGCGTTGGCTCGCGTGCCAGGGGATGGCGAGCCGCTCGATCACGTCGATGACCCAGAAAAGCACCACCCCGATCAACGCCAGCACCACCAGGGCCGCGAACATCAGGGGAAGTTCGAAATTGCCGATGGAGCGCTGCAGGACGAAGCCGATGCCGGAATTCGCCCCCACGAACTCGCCCACCACGGCGCCCACCACGGCCAGCGTGATCGACACCTTCAGGCCGGCGAAGATGGCCGGCAGGGCGTGCGGCAGGCTGACCATGCGGAAGGTCTGAAGGCGCGTCGCCTTCATGGACTTGGCGAGGTCCATCATGTCGCCGTCCACTGACTTGAAGCCCTGCACCGCCGACACGACAATGGGGAAGAAAGCCAGCAGGAAGGCGGAAATCACCTTGGGCAGCAGCCCGAAGCCGAACCACACCACGAACAGCGGCGCGATGGCGACCTTCGGGATCGACTGCGAAAAGACCAGCAGCGGGTAGACGTAGGATTCCACCGTCTTCGACCCGGCGATCAGCATGGCGATGGGAATGCCGAACAGCACCGACAGGGTGAAGCCGCCCAAGGTCGCCAGCGTGGTCGGCACCGACGCCGCCAGGAGCTGGTCCCAATCCGCGGCGAGCGCCAAGGCCACGTCACCCGGTTTCGGTATCAGATAGGGCGGGATCGCGAAGATCCGCACCGACAGGTCCCACAGGACGGTCAGGACCACCAGGAACAGCACCGGCCGGAACCAGCCGGAATTGAGCAGACGCAGCAGCGTGGCACCCGCCCCGCCCCGTCGCGCCGCCGTTCCCGAAGCGGGACCGCCACGGGATGCATTCCCGTGAGCCGCCGCATCGACAGCCATCGCTCCTCCTCCCCGGTCGTTGCGGCGCCGAAGTGAGGCGCTCTTTTAACCGGCTGGTTAAAAGTAAGCCCGGCGCGGCAAAGCGGTCAACCCTGCCAAAGAGGTAGGACGGATGGTCAGGTATGCGGATTATTCATGGTGAAACCACCGGCCTGAAAGCACCAGCGGCTTCACGCCCGCAGCGACGACAGGATCAGCTCCACCATATGGTCCAGCCGCTCCGCCTTGGCTTCCTCGGCCAGCAGGTCGCGGCCGAAGATGACCGACAGGGTGTGGACGTTGGACAGGTAGAAGTAGGACTGCCCGGCGATGGAGATGTAGAGCTGCACCGGGTCCACCCCCGCCCGGAAGATTCCGGTGGCGACGCCGCGCGCCAGCACGTCGGCGATCATCTGCACGAAGGGCGAATGCATGGCGTGGACCTTGTCGGAGGTCTTCAGCAACTCCGCCCGGTGCAGGTTCTCGATGTTCAGCAGCGCCATGAACTCGGGATGGTCGAGGAAATACTGCCAAGTGAAGTGGATCAGCCGTGCGATGGCGGCGGGCGGGTCCAGCGTCTCCAGACTCAGCGTGCGTTCGGTGGCGCGGATGTGCGCGTAGGCGCCTTCCAGCACCGCCAGATACAGGCTCTCCTTGTTGCCGACATGGTAGTAGAGCATGCGCTTGTTGGTGCCGGCGACCTCGGCGATCCGCTCCACGCGGGCGCCGCCCAGCCCATAGCGCGCGAACTCCTCCGTCGCGGCGGCGAGGATGCGCGCGCGGGTGCCCTCCGGGTCGCGGGTGACCTTCGCGGGCTTGGCCGGCTTGGCTGTGGAAGCGGTCTTCTTCGGGTCGGTCAGCGTGTCCATCCAGGCCGGGTCCTCGCATGGCGCGGCCGGAGGGTGAGCCGCAATGCGTTCCAATGTGGAGCATATCAGCCGAAACGGAAAGACGCGTTCCCTCTCCCGCCCCGGGAGAGGGGCGTTACCGGCTCAGCAACGTCGCGCCGCGCCAGATGCCGGGCTGCATCGCGCCGGCGGCGTCGATGGCCGCTCCCGGACCGTCCTGGATGCCGCCGCGGAACTGTCCGACATGGCGGGTGCCGCCGCGCATCGACAACTCGCCCGGCCCCGCCGGAAGCCGGTCCACCACCACGCCGTTGAACCGCTCTCCGTTGGTGAAGGCCAGTTCACCATGGCCGTCCACGCGGCCCTGGCGGACCTCGCCCGCGTAGGAGTCACCGTTGGCGAAGCGGTAGACGCCCGGCCCGTTCGGAACGGCGCTCACGAAGGTTCCCTCGAAGCGGTCGCCGGAGGGGAAGCCGAGGACGCCGTAGCCGGACATCTGGTCGTCCTTCCACTCCCCCTCATAAACCTGCCCGTTGGCGAAGCGGTAAACGCCGACGCCGTTGCGGCTGATCGTGCCCTGAAGGGAGAAGTTGCCCAGCCCGCGGTTCCACGCCCCCTCATAGACGTCGCCGTTGGGGAAGCGGTGCACTCCGTAGCCCGAGTCCCCGCTGCGGGCCTGACCGGCGGCGCGGCGGGCGGCGGCCTGGGCCTCGCGCGCCTTCGCCTCCGCCCCGCGCCCGGCGGTGGCGGACCGGGCGGCGCGGGCGGCGGCGTTGCGGCCCGCCTGTACGGCGTCGCGGTAGGGCTCGGCCAGCCCGGCGGCGACCGGGTCCACGCCGGAGGTGGAACGCCCCCCGGCGCTTTCCCCACCACCCTCGGGAAGAGCGGCCAGCCGCGTCGGGCCGGTCGTTCCGGACAGCGCGCCGGCCACCGGATCGACGTCGTTGCGAACCACCGTGGGCGGCGGGTAGGCGCTGGGCGCCGCACCGCCCGCCGCACCGCCCATGGACACCGCCTCGCCTGACCGGCCCGCCAGCGTCCCGGTGGTGACATACCCCTCCTGCCCTGACGAATCCCGCACCAGCACCCAGCCGGAGTCGGGCGCCGCCTGGAGCAGCGTCACCCGCTGCCCCTGTTCCAGATCGCGCAGGCTGCGGGCGCCCAGCACCGGACGGGCGAACAGGTTGGCGTCGCGCGCCACCGTGTAGACGCCGGGCGTCAGGGCCGCCGGTGACTGGGGTTGCGGCGGCTGCTGGGCGGAGGCCACCGCCACCTCCTCGGGCTTGGCGAGGTTGCTGGCGAAGGCGAAGCCGGTCTTGCCGTCCTGCTCGACGCGCAGCCAGCCGCCGTTGCGCCGGGTCCGCCCGGTCACCGCCACCTCGGTGTCGTGGCGCAGCGTGCCGACGACCGCCGCCTTGGTGTCGGGACCGGCGCGCAGGTTGGTGTCGCGCGTCACCACCCGCTTCTCGTTCAGCGGGTCCACCTCGACCTCGGCGACCGCCGGGGCCGCCGGCCTCTCCTCCGGCCGCTGCGGCAGCGGCTTGGGTTCCACCAGCTTGGGTTCGGGGGCCGTCGCCTCCACGGCGGGCGGCGCCTCCTCCGTCCGGGCGACGATGGGAGAGGACGGCGCGCGCGGGCCGGGCACCAGCACGAGATCGGCGCCCAGCCGGTCCTGGAGCCAGGGGTGCTGCGTCCCGCGGGTGCGCCCGACGACGGTGCGGGCGACCTCGGCCAGCGCGTCGCGCAGCGGCACGCCGGGCTTCACCATCTCCTGCGCCAGGGCGGTGGAGAAAACGTCCGCCCCCTTGCCGGCCGCCGTCGCGGGCGGCGTGCCGGGCCGGTGCGAGTAGACGACGAACAGGTTGTCGAGCGCCGCCGGAGCCGCCAGCGCCGGCTTCACGGACCGCCCTTCTTCGCCCATCGCCGCCGCCAGCCGGTCGGCCAGCGGGTGGGCGGGCACCGGGTCGAACACGGCGACGGCTTTGCGCCCGCTGCGCTGGATCTCCTTCAGCGCGTAGTCCAGCTCGACGGTATCGAAGATCACGTCGTATTCGGAGCCGGGCTTGGCGTCAACCGGCACCAGGAAACCCTTGGCCGACAGGCTCAGCGCCACGCCGGAATAGTAAAGGAACCCCAGATCGGCCTGCCCCAGCGCGTCCTGGAACCGGCTCAGCGCCGCGACCATGCCGCGGTGGTCGAGGTTCTCGGCGGCCGTGACGGTGAAGCCGGCGCGGCGCAGCGCGTCGGCGACGACGGCCGCGTTGGCGCCAACCCCAACGGCTGGGCCGCCTTCCTGATACTGCGCGTTGCCGATCACCAGCGCGACGCGCTTGTCGTCGGCGAACGCCAGGGGGGCAAAGGCAACGTTCGCCGTCACCAGAACCAGCGCAACAGTCCAAACGGCGCTCCGGGGCCAGCGCAACACGTCGATACCCTCCACCTGATCTTGTCTTTGGCCACCCCTTTAGGGAGTCTCAGGCCGCGGCGGCTGTAACGAATTTGGTCGAAGCAACCGCCGGCCTCCCGTTTTCGGGCCGTCCGGCTCGCGGATCGCCGAACCTTGAACGGCCAAGTCTAGCGCATTGGCCCAACACCGATTTCTGCAATTTCGGGGGCGCCGCGGTCCCTTCCGCCGACGGTGCGTCCCACCAACGAACGCGAGCGGAGTCAGTTGAGGTCGCGGGCGACCCGCAACCCATCGGCGAAATAGCGCACGTCGGCGTCGTAGCCGATGCGGGCGGTGACGGCGATGGCGTCCTGCCCGTCCCGCCAGGAGCCACCGCGCAGCACCCGCTTGCGGCAGTCGCCCTCCGTCCAGGCGCTGCCGTCCGTCGGGGCGCCCTTGTAGCCGGGATTCCAGCAGTCGGCGGCCCACTCCGCCACGCCGCCGCTGGTGTCGTAGAGACCGAAGGCGTTGGGCTGGAAGCTGCCGACCGGCACCGGCAGGGAGCGGTCGGCGGCCCCGCCGCAGTCGCGGCAGTTGGCCAGCCGCGCCCCCGGCGTCAGGCTGTCCCCCCAGGCGAAGCGTGCCGCGCTGCCGCCGCGCGCCGCATACTCCCACTCGGCCTCGCTCGGCAGGCGGTAGCGCTGGCCGGTCTTGCGGCTCAGCCATTCCGTGTAGGCCAGCGCGTCCTCGACATGGATGTTGTGGACCGGTGTGTCGTCGGAGGGATTGCGCATCCGCGGCATGGCGGCGCAACCGCCGCCTTCCACGCAAGCCCGCCAGTTGGCGACCGTCACCTCGTAGACCCCGATGGCGAAGGGCCGGGCGAAGGTGACGCGGCGGGGTGGGCGCTGGCTGGCGTCGCCGCGCTCGCTGCCCATGACGAAGCTGCCGGCGGGAATGCGCATCATCGGCGGGCAGGCCGGGCAATCCTGGAAGCTGCTGCCGTTGCCCTGCGCCCGCCCCTGTGAGCCCCCCGGCTGGGCCGGTGCGGCGAGCGCCAGCCGCTGGCGGTCCTCCGGCCCGGCGGGACGCAGCGCGGGACCGCGGACGAAGCCCTGCACACCACCCTGAGTGCCGTCATCCAGGGCCACCCGGTACCAGTCGGCGTCGGCCACCCGGCCCAGCACCCGCACCGCGCCGTCCTTGGCGAGGGCGCCGACCCGCTCCGACCGCGCGTCCGGCCCGGCGCGCAGCTCCGCGTCGGCGACGGCCACATACATACCCTCTCCGGCGGTGTCGAGCTGGAGTTCCGGCGGCGGAGTCGCCTTGCCGCCGGGCGCTCCATTGCCCGCACCATTGCCAGACGACCCGCTGCTCCCCGCCCCTCCCGTTGGAGACGCCGCCGCGACCTTGGCCGACTCGGCGCGCAGCCGGTTCAGCCGGTCCCGCGCCGGGGCGGCGAAGGGACCGGTGCCGAACAGCCGCAGGAAGGCGTCGAGCGCGTCGGCGTCGCGGCTGTCGCGCACGCGGCGCCACAGCGACTCCTCCAGATCGGCCTGCGGCGGGGCGGCTCCGGCCTCCTCGACCTCCAGCAGCGTGCTCATCGTCGTGCGTCCGCCGCGCCCGTCCTCGACCAGCACGCTGAACACCCCGGCGCGGCCCGCCGGCGCCCGTTCCGGATCGAAGGTCAGGGCGGTCAGCCGCTCCGGAGCCAGCTTGTCGCCCGGCTTCAGCGGGGTGGTGCCGTCGTGGACCTTGCCGCGCTCCGGCACGGCGCTGACGGTGAAGGTCAGCGGGTCGCCGTCCGGGTCGGTCGGCACCTCCAGCCGCAGGCTGTTGACCACGGCGCGCACGCTGCGCTCGGCGACGGCGACCGGCGGGCGGTTGCTCGGCTTGATGAGGATCGGCACGGCACCCCGCGCCACCCCGCCGCGCCCGTCCATCACCGCGAACTCGAAGCTACCGGCGTCGCCGAGGTGGGTGGCATCGGCGCGAAAGGTCGCGGCGGTGAGCTGGTCGAGCGTCAGATAGTCGCCGATCAGCACCACCCGGTCGCCGATGCGCACCCCGCCGCCGCGCGGCAGGCCGGTCACCTGGGCGAAGAGCTGGTCGTTGTCGGGATCGCTGGGCCGCGCGATGCCCAGCCCCTCCGTCCCGCCGCGGTCGAACACCTCCAGCGTCTTGAAGGCGGCGAGCTGCGGCGGCCGGTTCTCCGGCAACGGGTTGAAGTAGAAGGGGGCGGCCCCGAGCGAGCCATAGAGGAAAGGCTCCTGCCGGCCCTGGGTGATCTGCATCACGTCATCGCGCACGCGGCGGAAGAACAGGCTCAGCTCCAGCCCCGGCACGTCGAAGTTCTTCAAGAGCGACGCGGTGTAGGGGCTGTGGTCGCCCTGCCCGTCCTCGGCCACCGCGTCGGCGCGGGTGGCCATGGCGACCAGCGTGTCGGTCGGCGTGTCGTCGATGCGGGCGAAGCCGGAATGCACCTCCGTCCGCTTGGTGCCGGACCGCACCAGCCGGTCGGCGAAGGGATTGTTGCGGCAGGCGTCCAGGATCAGGATGCCCAGCTTGCGCGCCTGGGCCAGCTCGCCCATCGGCAGGTTCAGCGGCAGCGCCTCGTAGACCAGATCGCGCTCGCGCTCCAGCCGCGCGTCGGCAGGGATCAGGAAATTGGTGCCGCCGACCTGCATGCCGTGCCCGGCGAAATAGAGCAGCGCCACATCGGCCTGCGCCGCCTGGATGCCGAAGCCACGCAACGCCTCGGCCATGCCGCGGTTGTCGAGGTCGTAGCGCTCCTCCACCGCGAAGCCCATCTTGCGCAAAGCCGCCGACATGGCGCGGGCGTCGTTGCGCGGGTTGGGCAGTTCGGTGGCGTGGCGGTAGGCGCCGACGCCGATGACCAGGGCGATGCGTTGCTCCGGCGCGGTGGCGGCCAGACCGGGCACGGCCCACGCCGCCACGGCCAGCAGCAGGCCGGCGGTCAGCGCCAGGACGAAGCGGCACGAAACGAAACGGCGAAGGCGTGCAGCCATGGGCACCCCATGCCATGGTCACCGGACGGCGGAGCGAGGACGCCCCCACATTCCAATCCATGCAGTATTTGGCCGCGCCCCCAGGAACAAGAGGACAAAACCGGCTAAGGGCTCACCACAGGCGGGGGTATGGTCCCCCGCAAGAAAGACGGAGCCTGCGGCGGGCGGTGCGGCGAATGCGCGTTCCGGGGCGATCCGGGGCGATCCGGGGCGATGTTGTGCTTTCCCTTTGCCCGAAAGGTTTCTATATGACCCCTTCGACAACACAGGGATCATGCCATGCCGCCCGCCAAGCCGACGGTCGCCAAGATGACCGAAACCGAAATCGCCCGTGTGCAGAGCTATCTGCGCAAGACGCTCGGCAACGACAAGATCATCATCCAGCCGCCCGAGAAGGCCGGCCAGTCCGCGGAGGTCATGCTGGGCGACGAGTTCGTCGGCACCCTGCACCGCGACGTGGACGAGGGTGAGGTCTCCTACGCCCTGCACGTCGTCATCTTGGAAGAAGACCTGCCGGCAGCCCCGACGGCCCGTCGCTGAGTCACGCCCTTCCGGCGTCCTTCCAGCGCGGTCCTCTCCCGCCCCGCGGCGGGAGGGGCGCTTGCGCGCGCCGATAGAAATCTTGAGGGCTGATAGAAATCTTGAGGAATGTCAGCCCGGTCGGCTGTGGCGGCGCAGTTCCGCGGCCAGCCCGGCCATCAGCGTCTCGCCGCCCGACAGGGTAAGGCCGCGCACCAGGACCAGCGCCGGCAGATGGTTCCGGCGCAGCAGAAGCAGCCGGTAGCCGGCACGCCGCCGACGGCCCTTCCCCGGTTTTCCGTCCTCCTCCGCATCCACATCCCCGCCGGCCAGCGCCAGTTCCTTTTGGTGCTGCTGCAAGGTCATCGTCTGGATGCGTGCCACGAACAGCGGGCGTTTGCCCTGCGGCGGGTAGAGCGCCACCCCACGGATCGTGTCGTGGGGGACAAGCTGCCCATGGGCGGTCAATCCGTCCGGCGCCACGACCAGCCGCACGGCGCTGCGCCGCGCCGCCCGCAGCAGCGTGATCACCCACATCAGCAGAAGCGGCACCGCGCACAGGATTCCCAGCCAGCGCAGCATCGAGGCCGTCGGCTCCAGCGTCAGTTCGGCCACCACGACGAAACCGGCCAGCAGCAGGGCGGCGTAGAGCAGATGGGCGTAGCGCTGGGGCGGCACGCTGGACGGCGACGCCTCGAACACCGTCGCCTGCCCCTTGTCCTCGCGGGAGATCTCGACCTCGGGCATCCCGTCCGCATCCTCATCACGCCGCCACACACCGCCCTAATACCCTCGACGCGCCCAACATGCCAGAACAGCGGCGCCCAACCCGCCTGTCCAGCGATCCGGTCACCTGTCCAGTCTTCCAGACAGGTGCGATCCGGAGGCCCTCCCCGAAAGCAGGGAAAACCGGCTTTGGGAGCCCACCCAAGCGCTGGCATGGGCATTGCTTTCCTCTGCAACGAAGCGTCCCGTGGCCGCGTCGTTCCCTGTGGCCATGGCGGCGATTCCTCCAAAGCATCTGGCCGGCCGCACCGTCGTTTCCGCGACGGGTGCGACCGGCACTTTTTTGGCGGACGTCATTCCCCAGCGGGTGCTTCGGCCCCCTCGGTCGGGAAGTCGGCGGGAAGCGTGATCTCCAGCATCTCCAGATCGTCGGAATGCGCGATCTCCACATGCCGGATGCCCGGCGGCTGGTGCACGCAGGAGCCGGCCTGCAACAGCACCTCCCCCACGCCTTCGTAGGCGAACTTCACCCAGCCCTTCAGCACGTAGACCATCTGGAAATCCAGCGCGTGCCGGTGCCAGCCGCCGTGCGACGGCTCGCCGGGGCGGGCGCGGATGACGTGGGCGTTTGCCTTGCCCGCCGTGGCGGCGCGGATGCCCAGGTCGCGGTACTCGAAGAAGGGCCGCAGCCCGTCGCGCGTGAAGTCCGCCGGATCGGCGTGGCTGACCGCAAACGTCACCGAATCATTCGCAGGCGCGTCGTTCTTGGACATGCCGTTTCCTCCCATCCTCATTGATTGCATCGAGTATGACCGAAAGCCGCGTATACGGCATACCCCCGCCGCGCACGGCGCCATTGCGGCGGATGCAGGGCGCCGCGCTATAGTGATGCCCGCCGCGCACAAGACGTGGCCGCCAAAGAAGAAATGCCCGATCGGGAGGAAAGCATGGATCACGCCGTCGCGGAGTCCGTCGGACAGCCGCCGCTGCCGCAGGACGTCGCCGTCAACCCCATCCGCTCCGCCGCGGACTGGCACAGCCAGCGCGCCGCCTGCGCGGCCGATCCCGGCGCCTTCCACGGCGCCATCGCCGCGGAGACGATCCACTGGTTCGACGGCGCGCACTGGCTGATGCGTGACGCCGACGGCGTCTGGCGAGGCTGGAACGCCGCCACGGGCGAACGGGCGGGCGAGGCGGCGGAGCGGGAGGACTGGACGCCCTGGACGCGGGCCTTCGACGGATCGGAGGCGCCCTTCTACCGCTGGTTCGCGGGCGGGCTGACCAACGCCGCCTTCAACGAGGTGGACCGGCACGTCCTGTCCGGCCATGGATTGGAGACCGCCTACTGGTACGAGGGCGACCGCTGGGACGCCGCCGCCAACGGCGGGCGCGGCGGCCCGGTCCATCACGTCACGCTGACCCGGCGCGAGCTGCTGATCCGCTCCGCGCTTGCCGCCTTGGCTCTGCAAGGGCTCGGCCTCCGCCAGGGCGACCGCATCGCGCTGAACATGCCCAACATCCTCGATCAGATCGTCTGGACGGAGGGGGCGAAGCGCATCGGCGTCATCTACACCGCGGTGTTCGGTGGCTTCTCCGACAAGACCCTGTCCGACCGCATCGAGAACGCCGGCGCCCGCGTCGTCATCACCGCCGACGGCGCCAGCCGCAACGCCGAGATGGCCCCCTTCAAGGAAGCCTACAGCGACCCGGCGCTCGACCGCTTCGTCGCCCTGCCGACGGCGCTGCGCATCACCGAGGAGGTTCTGCGCGCCAAGCTGGGCGACACGGCCCTGATGGAGCCGGTGCGCCGCGGGCTGGAAGGCGAGATCACCGTCGCCCCCGCCGACGTGATGCGGGAGCTGGGCCGGGCGCTGGACCGCGCCGGGACGCTCGACGCCGCCACCGTGGCCGACCTGCGCGCCAGCGTCGCCGAGGCGCTGACCGCCGCCCCGCCGCGGGTCGAGGCGGTGATCGTCGTCCGCCACGCCGGCTTGCCCGACATTCCCTGGACCGAGGGCCGCGACGTCTGGGCGCACGAGCTGCTGGCGAAGGCCGAAGCGGAACTGTGCGACGCCGCCGGCCTGCCGGACAGCGGTCTTCCGGGCATGGAGGCATTGCGCGCGCTGGACGACCGGGCGCTCTACGCCGCCGTGGCGAAGGCGGTTCCCTGCGTTCCGGTGGACGCCGAGTATCCGCTGTTCATCATCTACACCTCCGGCTCCACCGGGAAGCCGAAGGGCGTGGTGCATGTCCATGGCGGCTACGTCGCCGGGCTCGCCCACACCATGAAGGTCAGCTTCGACGCCCTGCCGGGCCGCGACGTCATCTATGTCGTCGCCGATCCCGGCTGGATCACCGGGCAGAGCTACCTGATCACCGCCAGCCTCGCCGCCCGCATCCCCGGCATCGTGACGGAGGGGGCGCCGGTCTTCCCCAACGCCGGGCGCTTCGCCTCGATCATCGAGCGGCACAAGATCACCATCTTCAAGGCGGGCGTGACCTTCCTGAAGACGGTCATGACCCATCCGGAGAACCGCGCCGACGTCGAGCGCTACGACCGCGGCAGCCTGCGCGTCGCCACCTTCTGCGCCGAGCCGACCAGCCCCGCCGTGCAGACCTTCGGCATGGCGGTGATGACGCCGCAGTACATCAACAGCTATTGGGCGACCGAGCATGGCGGGATCGTCTGGACCCACCCCTACGGCAACCGCGACCAGCCGCTGCGCGCCGACGCCCACACCTACCCCCTGCCCTGGGTTCTCGGCGACGTCTGGGTTCCCGAGAGCGAGCCGGACGCCGCGGGCCGCGTCGCCTTCCGCCCCGCCGAGGCGGAGGAAAAGGGCGAGATCGTCGTCACCGCCCCCTACCCCTACCTGACCCGCACCATCTGGGGCGATGCGGAGAACGTCGGGAAGCCCGGCTGGAAGGGTGACTTCGACCGTTTCGTGACGACCTATTTCGGGCGCTTCCGCGACGCGGAAGGCAAGCCGGTCTGGGCCTATCTGCAGGGTGACTTCGCGCGGCGCTACGAGGACGGCAGCTTCAGCCTGCACGGGCGGTCCGACGATGTCATCAACGTGTCCGGCCACCGCATGGGTACCGAGGAGATCGAGGGCGCGATCCTGCGCGACAAGCAGATCAACCCCGACAGCCCGGTCGGCAACGTCATCGTGGTCGGCGCCCCCCACCGCGAGAAGGGCCTGACCCCCGTCGCCTTCATCCTGCCCGCCAAGGGCCGGGACATCACGGCCGACGACGAGCGCCGGCTCAAGGATCTGGTGCGGCAGGAGAAGGGCGCGGTCGCCGTCCCCTCCGACATCCTCGCCGTTCCGGCCTTTCCCGAGACGCGGTCCGGCAAGTACATGCGCCGCTTCCTGACGGCGATGATGAACGGGGAGCCGCTGGGCGACACCTCCACCCTGCGCAACCCGGAATGCCTGACCGACCTGGAGGCGCGCATCGCCGCCTGGAAACGCGGCCAGCAGCGCGCCGAGGAACAGACCCTCATCGAGCGGCAGCGCTTCCTGTCCGTCCAGTACGACCGGCTGGCCGAGGGCGTGCGGATGGCGACCGTCACCATCGACAACCCGCCGGTCAACGCGCTCTCCGACCGGCTGCTCGACGAGCTGGACACGCTGGTCGCCCATCTCGCCCGGCGGGCGGACGTGCGCGCCGTGGTGATCACCGGCACCGGCCGCAACTTCGTGGCCGGCGCCGACATCCGCCAGCTTCTCGACGAGGTGCGGGACGAGAGCGAGGCCCGCGCCCTGCCCGCCAAGGCCCACGCCGTCTTCCGCGCCCTTGCGGCGCTGGACAAGCCGGTGTTCGCGGCGATCCGCGGCGTGGCGCTCGGCGGCGGCTGCGAGCTGGCCATGGCCTGCCACGTCCGGGTGGCCGATCCGCGGGCCCGGCTGGGCCAGCCGGAGATCAACCTGTTCCTGCCGCCGGGCTATGGTGGGACGCAGCGCCTGCCGCGCCTGCTGCTGCGCAAGGACCCGGAGCGGGGGTACGGGCGGGCGCTGGAGATCCTGCTGTCCGGGCGGCAGATCGACGCCGGGACGGCGCTGGAGTATGGCTTGGTCGATGTGGTGGCGCGCGGGGCGGACGACGCGCTGACGCTGGCGAAGGCGATGGCAAGGGAGGCCGCACTTGCCCCCAAGAACACCCATACCCCCTCCCTAACCCTCCCCCGCTGCGCAGGGGAGGGAACTCCGCCGCCCGCCGACAAAACCCTCCCCTGCGCAGCGGGGGAGGGAGGGGCCCGCGAAGCGGGAGGGTGGGGGCAATACTCCGCCGAAACCGCCCGCCTCCTCCGCCAAGCCCACAGCGTCGGCCGCGGCCCGGTCGCCGACACCATCGTCCAACTCGTCGACACCGGCCTGCGCGACGGCTTCGACGCCGGGTCAGCCGCCGAGATCGCCGCCTTCGCCCGCTTCCTCCTCGACTCCGAGCACGGCGCCAAGAAGGGCATCGCCCTGTTCCTGGAGAAGAAGTCCCCGCCCCTCCCCGCCCGCCCGCGGCGCGACAGCCGCGACGGCGTGCTCCCCATCGGCAGCCCCTTCGTCCCCGGCGCCACCCCCCTGCCCCGGTGGCAGCTCGCCCAGGCCGTCGTCCGCGACCTGGAGACGGGAGCCGCCGCCCACGGCGACCCGGCGCAGGCCGAAACCGAGGTCGTCATCCCCGTCCCCGAGCCCGGCCCCAACCAGGCGCTCGTCTATGTCCTCGCCTCCGAGGTCAACTACAACGACGTCTGGGCGTTGACCGGCATCCCCATCTCCCTGTTCGACGAGCATGACGAGGACGTGCACGTCACCGGTTCCGGCGGCGTCGGCATGGTCGTGCGGATGGGCGAGGCGTTGCAAGCGCAGGGGCGGCTGGCGGTCGGCGATCTGGTCGCCGTCTATTCCGGCGTCTCCGACCTGCTGGACCCGGAGGCCGGGGCCGACCCGATGTTCACCGACTTCCACATCCAGGGCTACCAGTCGCCGGACGGCAGCCACCAGCAGTTCATGCTGGCCGACGGGCCGCAGCTCTTCCCCCTGCCGCCCGGCCTCGCGCTGGAGGAGGCGGGCAGCTACATGCTCGCCGCCGGCACCGGCTACCGAGCGCTGTTCACGGCGCTCGACGTCCAACCCGGCAAGCGCCTGCTGGTCGAGGGCGCGGCGGGCGGCACCGGCGCCTGGACCGTCGAACTGGCGCTGGCCCGGCGCATGAAGGTGACCGGCATGGTGTCGTCGGAACGCCGCGCCGCCGCGATCCGCGCCCGCGGGGCGGCGGCGGTGGACCGCTCCGTCGCCGAGGCCGCCTTCACCCGCATCCCCGCCGACCCGGCGCAGTGGACGGCGTGGGAGGAGGCCGGGCGCCCCTACCTCGACGCGCTGCGCGCCGCCAACGGCGGCCAGCTCGTGGACTACGCGGTCAGCCACGCCGGCGAGACGACCTTCCCCCGAACCTTCCAATCGCTGGCGGACGGCGGCGCGCTGACCTTCTTCGGCGCCTCCAGCGGCTACCACATGACCTTCCTCGGCAAACCCGGTTCCGCCGAACCCGCCGAGATGCTGGGCCGCGCCCGCCTGCGCCCCGGCGAGGCCGTGCTGGTCTTCTACGGCGCCGGGGCGGTGGGGCTGCGCGACGACATGGCGCTGTCGGCCATCGAGGCGGCGCGCGAGAGCGGCGCCCGCGTCTGCGTCGTCACCGACCGCGATTCCGAACGCGACTTCGTGCTGTCGCTGGGCTATGGCGAGGCGCTGGCCGGCGCCGTGTCGCTGGCCGAGATCACGCGCCGCGTCCCGCATTTCGACTGGCCCGACACCATGCCGGACCTGCCCGACCCGCAGCGCGAGACCGCCGCCTTCAAGGAGGCAGTGCGGCTGTTCACCGAGGACACGTTCAAGCCGCTGGGTCAGGCGGTGGGCCGCATCCTGCGCGCCGCCGACAACCCGCGCGGGATGCCCGATGTCGTCGTGGAGCGGGCGCGGCGCGACACGCTGGCCGTCTCGACCATGCTCGTGAAGCCGCACACTGGGCGCGTCGTCTATTGCGGCGACATGAGTGGTCGTCGCTACAGCTTCTACGCGCCTCAGGTGTGGATGCGCCAGCGCCGCATCCTGATGCCATCCGCGTCCATCGTCGGTACGCATCTTTCGAACGCTGCGGAAATCGCAGGGCTGAACCGCGTCATTGCGTCGGGGGCGGTCCGTGTGCCAACGACATACCTCGGTGACTGGGACGAACTGCCCACGCTCCATCAGGCCATGTGGGAGAACCGCCTGCCGGAAGCGACCGGCGGCGCCGCCAAGGCTGTCGTGAACCACGCGCTGCCGGAAGCGGGCCTGACCTCGCGCGACGAACTGCTGATCGCCTGGGCAGGGTCGGCAACAGGAAAGGGACAATGAGGCTTATCATCAAGGACCTGTGCCACCGCTACGACGACCTCGTCGTGCTGGACGGCATCGACCTGACGGTGCAGGAGGGGGAGGTTCTGGCCGTCATCGGCCCGTCGGGCTGCGGCAAGTCCACCCTGCTCGGCATCGCCGGCGGCATCGTTGCGCCCAGCTCCGGCACCATCGCGGTGGCGGGCGCGGTGCCGGACGGCTGTCTGAACCCGATCACCTTCATCTTCCAGGACTTCGCCCTGCTGCCCTGGCGCAGCGTCGAGGACAACCTGTCGCTCGTCCTCGAACATCACCCGCTGTCGGCGGCCGAGCGGCGGGAGCGCATCGAGTCCGGCCTGCGCCGCATGGGTCTGTGGGACTTCCGCAAGGCGCTGCCCAAGCAGTTGTCCGGCGGCATGCGCCAGCGCGTCGGCATCGCCCGCGCGCTGGCCGTGCGCCCGGCCATGCTGCTGCTGGACGAGCCGCTGTCGGCGCTCGACGCCCAGACGCGCGAGCTGCTGATGGAGGATTTCCTGTCGCTCTGGCAGCGCGAGCGGACGACCGCCCTCTACGTCACCCACAATCTGGACGAGGCGCTGCGGCTGGCCGACCGGGTCGTCGTGCTCAGCCGCCGTCCGGGCCGGCTGCGCGAGATCGTGACCATCGAGGAGCCGCGCGACCAGCGGCTGGAGCCCTCCGCCCAGGCCCATCTGGCGGAGGTGCGCGACCGGCTGTGGCACCTGATCCGGGCCGAGGCCCAACTGGCCGACCGGGAGATCGCCGATGCCTGACACCAGTCTCCCCATGACCGACCGCTCCGCCGCGCCGTCGCAACCCGTCCGCTTCCGCGGCGGCGGCTTCACGGTCAAGGGACACCGCTGGGCGGCACTGCTCGCCTTCGTGGTCCTGATCGCGGTGTGGGAGTCCACCAACCGCTTCGGCCTCGTCAGCGAACTGTTCCTGCCGCCGCCGAGCGCGGTCGCCTCGGCGCTCGCCGCCATGGCGCAGGACGGGTCGCTGTGGCAGCACCTGAAGGCGTCGCTGATGCGCATCGGCGTCGGCTGGGTCATGGGCACGGTGGCGGGCATGGCCGTGGGCTTCGCCATGGGCATCGGGTCGGTCGCGCGGGCGGTCGGCGTCCCGCTGGTCTCGGCTTTCTTCCCGATCCCGAAGATCGCCCTGCTGCCGCTGTTCATCCTGTGGTTCGGCATCGGCGAGCCGTCGAAGTTCGCCACCATCGGCTTCGGCGTCTTCTTCCCGACCGTGATCGCCACCTACAGCGCCATCGATTCGGTGCCGCGCAACCTGATCCGCATGGCGCAGAGCTTCGGCCTGCCCTGGGCGTCGATCCTGCGCAAGATCGTGCTTCCCGGCGCCCTGCCCGGCATCCTCGCCGGCTTCCGCATCACCGCCTCCATCGCGCTGATCCTGGTGGTCGCGGCGGAGATGATCGGGGCGGAATACGGCATCGGCGCCTTCGTCCTGACCGCCGGCAACCTGATGCTGACCGACCAGCTTCTGGCCGGCGTGCTGGTTCTGTCGCTGCTCGGTCTGAGCATCGGAACCGTGCTGTCCATCCTGGAACGCCGCCTGCTGAAATGGCGGTGAGAAAAATGATGATTGAGAATGGGAGACTGAGAATGACCGTCGTGCGTTGGAGCCGCCGTTTGGTTCTGGGTGCAATGGGTGTTGCGGCCCTGGCGCTGGCCGGGACGCCCGCCGCCGAGGCGCAGGGATTGGAGAAGACCTCCATCGGCGTGCTGGCGCTGGCCTCCTCCGGCCCGATCTTCATCGCCAAGTCCAAAGGCTATTTCGAGAAGGAAGGGCTGGACGTCGATCTGAAGATGTTCACCTCGGCCCAGCAGGTGCCGGTGGCCGTGGCCTCGGGCGACGTGGATTTCGGCGTGACTGGCCTGACAGCGGGCTTCTACAACCTGGCCGCCAAGGGTGCCGTCACGATGATCGCGGCGCAGAGCCGCGACGAGCCGGGCTTCCAGCTCAGCGCCTATGTGGCGACCAAGGCGGCGCATGACGCCGGGCTGACCAAGCCGGCCGACCTCAAGGGCAAGCGCATCGCCATCACCACGGTGGGCTCGACCTTCCACTACATGGTCGGTCTGCTCGGCCAGAAGCACGGCTTCACGGTCAAGGACGTGACCATGGTGGCGATGCAGGACGTGCCGAAGATGGTCGCCGCCTTCAAGGGCGGTCAGGTTGACGCGGTGATCGCCCCGGTGACGGTGGCCCGCCAGCTCGCCGCCGAAGGCTCCGGCACCATTCTGGGCTGGGTCGGCGACGAGACGCCGTGGCAGCTCGGCGCCCTCTTCACCAGCCCGAAGACCGTCGCCCAGCGCCGCCCGCTGGCCGAAAAGTTCGTCAGCGCCTATCTGACCGCGCTGGCCGAATACCATGCCGCCTTCAACGCCAAGGACGCGTCGGGGGCCATCGTGAAGGGTCCGGGCTACGACGAGCTTCTGGCGATCATCGCCGAGGCGACCAAGCAGAAACCCGAGGTGGTCGCCGCCGGCCTGCCTTATGTCGAGCCGAAGGGCAAGCTGCTGGTCGACGACGTGGTCAACCAAGTGAAGTTCTGGCAGTCCGAAGGTCAGGTGGACAAGGCGCTGGACGCCAAGTCCGTCATGGACCTGACCTTCGTGAAGTAAGGCGCTCGCAAAACCCCTCTCCCGTCCCGGGAGAGGGTGGCCCGAAGGGCCTCTCGCACTGGCCGAAGGCCAGCGCTGACGGCGTCAGGCGGATGCCGATGGCATCCGCTGAGAGCCGGGTGAGGGTCGTACGAGAATGGCGCATCGATCCTTGACGGCACCCTCACCCTCCCGCCGCCTTTGCGGCGGGCCCCTCCCTCTCCCGGGGCGGGAGAGGGGACGTAGGGTTCACCGCTTGCCCGGTCCGTAGACCTTCGGCTGGGAGAAGTTGATGTGGTCGAGAAGCTCCTGCGTCGGACAGCCGTCCACCGGGAGCTTCGCGGCCTTCTGGTAGGCGCGGATGGCGGAGCGGGTGTTGGGGCCGATCTTCCCGTCGATCACGCCGGGACGGAAGCCCTGCTCGGTCAGGGTCTTCTGAATGCCTTCCACATAGGCGAAATACATGTCCGGCGTCATGCTGTCGGTCGGACAGGCGGCGTAGGCCGGGGACGCGAAAGCCGTGGCGGCCAGGAAGGCGGCAAACAGGCTGCGGTTCATGGTCTCTCTCCGTTTCTTGTTGCGGAGATCAACAACGCAGAGGCTGCGTTTCTTCCCAAGGGATAAAATTAGGGGGAGGCGTTTGCCCCCTCCCCGGCCCTCCCCCGCTTCGCAGGGGAGGGAGGATCAAGTCCCCTCCCCTGCGATAGCGGGGGAGGGTTAGGGTGGGGGCAAGACCTACCCCCACCCGCACTCACGCCGCGGCGTCGTCGCTCTGCCCCTTCAGGCGCGCGGCCAGTGCGGCTTCCAGGAACATGTCCAGGTCGCCGTCCAGCACCGCCTGGCTCTGCGAGGTCTCCACCTCGGTCCGCAGGTCCTTCACCATCTGGTAGGGGTGCAGGACGTAGGAGCGGATCTGGTGGCCCCAGCCGATGTCGCTCTTGGTCGCCTCGAGCGCGGCGGCGGCGTCCTCGCGGATCTTCAGCTCCCGCTCGTACAGGCGGGCGCGCAGCATGTCCCACGCCTTGGCACGGTTCTTGTGCTGCGAGCGCTCCTGCTGGCAGGCCACCACGATGCCCGTGGGCAGGTGGGTGATGCGGATCGCCGAGTCCGTCTTGTTGACGTGCTGGCCGCCGGCGCCCGACGCCCGGAAGGTGTCGATGCGGCAGTCCTTCTCGTTGATCTCGATGTTGATCTTGTCGTCGATCACCGGAGACACCGAAACGGCGGCGAAGCTGGTCTGGCGGCGCGCCTGGCTGTCGAACGGGCTGATGCGCACCAGACGGTGCACGCCGGCCTCGGTCTTCAGCCAGCCATAGGCGTTGTGGCCGCTGATCTGCGCGGTGGCGGACTTGATGCCGGCCTCTTCGCCGGGGCTTTCCTCCAGCCACTGCGTCTTGTAGCCGTGCTGCTCCGCCCAGCGCAGGTACATGCGCATCAGCATCAGCGCCCAGTCCTGGGCCTCCGTGCCGCCGGCGCCGGCGTTCACCTCGATGAAGCAGTCGTTGGCGTCCGCCTCGCCCGAGAGCAGGCTCTCGATCTGGAGCTTCGCGGCGCGGTCGCGCAGCGCGTAGAGCTGGGCCTCGGCATCGGCGACCACGGTCGCGTCGCCCTCGGCCTCGCCCATCTCGATCAGTTCCAGACTGTCGGACAGGTCGCGCTCAAGCGCGCGGTAACCGTTCACGGAATTTTCGAGCTGGGTGCGCTCGCGCATGATGGTCTGCGCGCGGGACGGGTCGTCCCACAGCTTGGGGTCTTCGGCGTGGGCGTTCAGTTCGTCGAGACGACGCAGCGCGTTATCCCAGTCAAAGATGCCTCCTCAGCAGCGCCAGCGATTCTCTAATCTCGCCGGCGGCCGCTTCGATCTCGGCCCGCATCGCAGTGCCTCCTCGTCAGCCAGAGTTGAACCAGTGTCTTGGCCCTTATGTAGCGGGTTGGGAGCGGCGTTGCACCCTCTTATTCCACAGCCTCACCGGCTTCCGCGACGCTGGACCAGACGGGAACGGTAACCCGCCGGAGCGCAACCCCGTCACCGGGACAGCCGGGCAACCCACTCGGATGAAACCGTTTTTGCGCCGCAAAACCACTTTCGCGGCGCGAATAGGTGGTGGTTCCCCATGATAGCGTCACCAACGTTCGTGCCCGTCACCCGGCGGGCGCGAGCTGTCGGCGTCCCCGTTCTCCAACAACAATAGCGTGGCCCCCCGATGAACTTCACCAGCCTGGGGTTCCTGCTGTTCATCACGGCCTTCACGGCGGGCTTCATGATGCTCGCCAGGACGCGGCTGTTCACGCCGCTGCTGCTGGTGTCCAGCTACATCTTCTACGGCTTCTGGGATTACCGCTTCTGCCTGCTGCTCGCCGGCACGACGCTGCTCGACTTCTATTGCGGCCTGCGCATCGCCGACGCGCCGAACCGCACCACCGCGCGCATCTTCATGCAGATCAGCGTGGCGACCAATCTGGCGATCCTATTCTTTTTCAAATACTTCAACTTCTTCATCGACAGCGCGCAGGTGGCGCTGGCCTCGCTCGGCCTCGACGTCGGGCACCGCACGCTATCCATCATCCTGCCCGTCGGCATTTCCTTCTACACCTTCCAGAATCTCAGCTACACGCTGGACCTTTATCTCGGTCACCTGGAGAAGCCGGAGCGGTCGCTGCTGCGCTACGCGACCTTCGTCGCCTTTTTCCCGCAGCTCGTCGCCGGACCGATCGTCCGGGCGCGCGACCTGCTGCCCCAGATCCAGAACGGCCCGCGCCACGACGTCAGCTTCGCCTTCCGCTTCGCCGGGCTGGAGAAGATCATCTGGGGCTATTTCCTCAAGCTCGGGCTCGCCGACAACGCCGCCGCCGTGGTCGACGCGCGCTTCGCCCAGCCGGAGTTCTTCAATGCGCTGAACCACGTCATCGGGCTGATCTGCTTCTCGCTCCAGATCTACGGCGATTTCGCCGGCTACTCGCTGATCGCCATCGGTCTGGCGCAAATCTTCGGCTACACGCTCTGCCAGAACTTCGCCCGCCCCTACTTTGCCATGGGCATGAAGGACTTCTGGCGGCGCTGGCACATCTCGCTGTCCACATGGTTCCGCGACTACGTCTACATCCCGATGGGCGGCGGGCGCACCCACTGGCTGCGCATCCGCAACCTGACCATCGTGATGCTGGTGTCCGGCCTGTGGCACGGCGCCGCCTGGACCTTCGTCCTGTGGGGCGCCATGCACGCCACCCTGATGGCGGCGGAGGACGGCGTGCGCTGGCTGGCCAGGCGCAGCCCGCTGCGGCTGAGCGGCGCGCCGCTGATGGCCGGCAAGCTGCTGACGGTCGGTCTGGTCTTCCTTCTGATCACCCTGACCTGGCTGCCCTTCCGCGCCGACGACATGCACACGGTGCGGACCATCCTGGGCATCATCGCCGAGGGCGATTTCAGCCTGCCGCGCGGCATGCAGCAGATGAGCTATCTGGTCCGCGTCGCCCTGTTCGGCCTCGTCGTGCTGATGATCGACGCGATGATCGAGTTCGGCGCCGGCCGCCGCTACGCCGGGGTCAACGTCGTGGTCCGCTCCGCCGGCTGCGCCACGCTGATCCTGATGCTCCTGCTCTTCGGCAATTTCGCCAACCGATCCTTCATCTATTTCCAGTTCTGAGGGAGCCCGAACCATGATCCGCCTTTTGGCCGTCGTCGGACTGATCCTGGGCATGGTGGTCGCCATGGACCGCGCGGTGGCGTCCTGGATGGGCGACACGCTCCTCCAGTCGTCGGACCGCTTCATGACCGTCTACCGCAACGGGCCGCCCGCCGACGTGGTGATCCTGGGCAACTCCCGCGCCGACAACCACTTCCCGGTGGAGGAGGTGCAGGCGCTGACCTGCGGCCGGGTGCTGAACCTGGGCATGGGCGGCGCCCCCACCACGGTCGGCGACCTGCTGTGGGAGGATTATCTGGACCGGCACGGCGCCCCCCGCCTGCTGCTGGTCGAGCCGACGAGCGTGGTCGACGATCCCAAGGCGCTCGCCGACCTGCCGCTGCTGGCCTACTACTCGGAGCGGGTGGACGGCTTCATCCGGCAGGTCGACGCCACCATGTGGGCCTCCAACAAGCTGTTCAACACGCTGATCTTCAACAACAACCAGACGATCCGGCTGGCCTTCGACGGGCTGCACCCGACCGGCGACCGGACGCTGACCGGCACCATGTCGCCCTTCCTCAAGGCCCAGCTCGAAAAGGCGCCGACGGAGCGGATGGAGGGCTTCCAGCCGAACTGGGACGCGCTGGACCGCATCATCGGCACGGCGCGGGAGAAGGGCACGCGGGTCGCCGTGGTCATCACGCCCTTCTTCCCCGGCTACATCGAGAAGGTGACCAACTTCGACGCCTTCTTCGAGGATCTGAAAGCCCGCCTGCCGCCGGACGTGCCGGTCATCGACACCCGCCGCGAGGTCGAGGACGAGGCCCATTTCGTGGACGCCCTGCACATCAACCAGGAGGGGGTCCGGCTGATGCTGGCGCGGATGGAGGACCGGCTGCGCCCGCTGGCCGACTGCCCCACCGACACGGCGCCCGCCGACGCCATCGCCCAGCTCCGCCCGGACACCCACACCGCGGCGCGGCCCTGAGCGTCTGCACAAAAGAAAAGCCCCGCCTCCCGAACCGGGAAGCGGGGCTTTTTTCTTGCCGAGGGAAACGCGGTCAGTACAGGCCGCCGGTCCCCACCGTCGCCGCCGAGGGCGGAGCCGCCGGAGCGCCCCAGCCACCCGGCTGCTGGGCCGCCGGGTCGCCGCCGGGCACCCCACCGGTCCAGCCGCCGTCCGCGGCGTGGGCCGAGCCGTCCAGCACCATCTGCGGCTGGTCGGGGTTCGGCTCGGTGCCGGGGATGAAGGCCTCCCAGATCGCCTTGCGCTCGCCGGGCTGGGCGAGACGGCCGTTCTCCGGGTTGACGCGGACGAGGCGCAGGCCGCGCGGCACGCGGAACGGCGTGGCCGGCTGGTCCTTCAGCGCCACCTCCATCACATCCTTGAACACCGGAACCGCCGCCGAGCCGCCGGTCTCGCGGGCGCCCAGCGAGCGCGGCTGGTCGAAGCCGATGTAGGTGCCGACGACGAGGTCGGGCGAGAACCCCATGAACCAGGCGTCATGGCTGTCGTTGGTCGTGCCGGTCTTGCCGGCCAGCGGCTTGCCCAGTGACAGCAGCTTCGTCGCCGTGCCGCGCTGCACCACGCCCTCCAGCATGGAGACCATCTGATAGACGGTGCGCGGGTCGTTCACCTGCTCCCGCGTGTCGGCGACGGCGGGAACGGCCAGCCCGTCGCTCCAGGTGACCTGGTTGCAGGAGGCGCAGGGGCGCGTGTCGTGGCGGAAGACGGTCTTGCCGTTGCGGTCCTGCACCCGGTCGATGAAGGTCGGGCTCACCCGCTTGCCGCCGTTGGCCAGCATGGCGTAGGCGGTGGCGAGGCGCAGCACCGTCGTCTCGCCCGCGCCGAGCGACATCGGCAGGTAGGGCTGGAGGTTATCGGTGATGCCGAAATTCTCCGCCAGCGCCTTCACCTTGTCCATGCCGACGGCCTGGGCCAGACGGACGGTCATGACGTTCCGCGACTTCTCGATGCCGGCGCGCAGGGGCGTCGGGCCGTAGAACTCGTGGCTGAAGTTCTCCGGCCGCCAGATCGGCTGACCGTGGCCGGGGTCATACTCGAACGGCGCGTCCATCACCAGAGAGGACGGGGTGAAGCCCTGGTTCAGCGCCGTCAGATAGACGAAGGGCTTGAAGGAGGAGCCCGGCTGGCGCATCGCCTGGGTGGCGCGGTTGAAGGAACTCATGTGCGGCGAGAAGCCGCCGACCATGGCGAGCACGCGGCCGGTGTGCGGGTCGAGCGCGACCAGACCGCCCTGCACCGCCGGGACCTGCCGCAGCGCGTAGGTACCCGCCGGCGGCTCCTTGCCCTTCTCGTCCTTGCCGGCGGCCTCGACCAGGATCAGGTCGCCCAGCTTGGCGACGTCGGAGGGGCGGCGGATTTCCGGGCCGAGCCGGTTGTCGTCGCGCTGCGCCCGCGCCCAGCGCAGTTCGGCCAGCGGCACGCGGCCGCGCGAGCCGTCCGGCAGGCCGATGTCGAGCGCCCCGGCCTCGTCGTCCTTCAGCACCACCGCCAGATGCCAGCCCTCCGACCCGGCGGGCGGCGCCATGGAGGCGAGCTTCTTCGCCCAGTTGTCGAAATTCTCCATCTTGCCGACCGGCCCGCGGTAGCCGTGGCGGCGGTCGTACTGGACCAGCCCGGTGCGCAGCGCCTTGGTCGCCGCCTGCTGGAGCACCGGGTCCATGGAGGCGCGGACCGACAGGCCGCCCTCGTAGAGCGCCTGCTCGCCATAGAGCTTCACCAGCTCGCGCCGGACCTCCTCGGCGAAATACTCCGACGTCACATACTCCTGCTCGTCGCGCTTGCGCACGGTCAGCGGCTTGGACTGGGCGATCTTGGCCTCTTCCGGGGTGATGTGCCCGTCCTCGGCCATGCGGCCGATCACCCAGTTGCGCCGCGCGATGGCGGCGTCGCGCTGACGCTCCGGGTGGTAGTTGCTGGGCGCCTTGGGCAGGGCGGCCAGATAGGCGGCCTCCTCGATGTCCAGCTCGTCCAGCGCCTTGTTGAAGTAGTTCAGCGCCGCCGCCGCCACGCCGTAGGAGCGGTATCCCAGGAAGATCTCGTTCAGGTACAGCTCGAGGATGCGGTCCTTGCTGAAGGCCCGCTCGATGCGGACCGCCAGGATCGCCTCCTTGATCTTGCGCGAGAAGGACACCTCGTTGGTCAGCAGCATGTTCTTGGCGACCTGCTGCGTGATCGTCGAGGCGCCCATCGGCCGGCGGTCGCGGCCGAGATTCTCCACGTTGGTCAGGATGGCGCGGGCGATGCCGACGGGGTCGATGCCCTTGTGGTCGTAGAAGTTCTTGTCCTCGGCGGACAGGAAGGCGTTGGTCACGCGCTTCGGCATGGCGTCGATGGGGACGAACACGCGCTTTTCCGACGCGAACTCCGCCAGCAGGCGTCCGTCGCCCGCATGGACGCGGGTGGTCACCGGCGGTTCGTAGTTGGCGAGCTTGGTGTAGTCCGGCAGTTCGTGATCGTAATGGTCCAGCATGTAGACCAGCCCCCCCGCCCCGGCCAGGGCGAGGATCACGACGGCCATCAGGGCGGACAGAATAAAGCGCATGACGGTTCCCAGACAGGCATGGCGGCGGTCCCGCCGCCTTCGTCCGGGACAGAGACCGGGAAGACGCGGAACCATCCGATGGGCGGCATCCTACACCGCGAGGGGCGGCAGTCCGACTCCCTCGCAGCCATGTCAGGAAAATGTGACGGCCACAAGGCGCATGCAAGAAAGTGGTGACCGGGAGGCGCGTATGCCCGCCCGCCTCCGCCCGCATGGCTGACGCCACTCGGTGGTGTTCGCCGACCCCGGTTCCCTGGGCCTCAGCTCTTCTGCGCCCCGGTCAGCCATTTGAAATAGGCGTCGATGGTGCGGACCATGCCGCGGCCGAGCTTCTCGCGGTGGGCCGACTTGCTCAGCAGGCTGACGTCCTGGGGACTCGACAGATAGCCCATCTCGACCAGGGCGGACGGCATGTCCGGCGCGGTCAGCACGGCGAAACCGGCCTGCCGGTGCGGCTTGTTGGGGATCAGCTTGACCTCGCGGCCGAGATGCTCCAGCGCCATGTTGGCGAAGCGCTTGGAGTGGTTCATCGTGTCGCGCTGGGCGAGGTCGATCAGGATCGAGGCCACCAGATCGTTCTCGGAGGACAGGTCCATGCCGGCCAGCGCGTCGGCCCGGTTCTCCTTGGCGGCCAGCATCTCCGCCTCGCGGTCGGACGCCCGGTCCGACAGGGTGTAGATGGACAGGCCGCGCATGTTGGCGGAGCCGATGCTGTCGGCGTGCAGCGACAGGAACAGGTCGGCGTTGACCTCCCGCGCGATGGCGACGCGGTCACGCAGGCGGATGAACACGTCCTTGTCGCGGGTCAGCCGCACCCGGTAGCGGCCGCTGCCCTCCAACTGGCGCTTCAGCTCGCGCGCCATCGCCAGCGTGATGTCCTTCTCATAGACCCCGCCGACCCCGACCGCGCCGGGATCGACGCCGCCATGGCCAGGATCGACCACGACCATCGGCTTTTCCGGAACCGGCGCCGCCCGCGGCGGGACCGGCGGCGGCAGAGCCGCGGCGACCGGCACGATGGGGTCCTTCTTCGCCGGCGGGCGGACCGCCTCGCGGCTGACCGGCGCGATCCCGGTGGTTACGGCGACCGGGGCGGAGGCGGCGAACTGCGCCGGGGTGGTGCGGGCGATGTCGAGGACGAAGCGCGGCTTGAAGCCGTCGCGCGGCGGGATGAGGTAGGACTCGACCACCCGCGCCGGCCCGTCGGTCTCCACCACCAGGCGGGAGGCCCCGCCGTCGCGTCCCCCGCCGTCGCGCCCTTCGAAGCGGTAGCGGGCGACCACGCCCTTGCCCGCCATCACCGTGTTGCCGCCCGGCCAGCTCACGTCCGGCAGATCGACGACGACGCGGTAGGGCGAGCCGTGCACCGACACGGTGAAGGGAACCGAGTCGGTGAGTTCCAGAACCAACCGCGTCTTGTCGGGATGCAGGCCGAGCCGCGCGTTCAGGACGGACACCCGCTCCTGCACCGGCGGCGGAAAGGGCAGCGCCGCGGTGGTCTGGGCCTGCGCCGGGACGCACGGCAGGGCGGCCGCCCCCAGAAGGGCGCCCAGCGCAGCGACAATCGCGAGCAATCGGGGCATCCGTTCCACCAGAAAGCACAAACCGGCAAAGCCAGCGGTCAGCTATAGCGCAGTGAAATCAAGGCGCTCAACGGTGGTTTCCGGGGGCGTGGCGGAATTGTCGGCGAGGGTGCCGTTCGTGCAACAGTGCCCCGGCACGGCCCCATCCCGGTGGAATGCCGCCGAACCGGATATGGTGGACCGCAACTTTCGCCGAATTCCACGTTGTGCATGGTTTCGTGCTTGTCTATGGTAGCCCTGCGACATACCGCGACCCACCAGCCCACTCTTCCGAGAGGTTTCTCTCCGGGGTGACTGTGGGCGTCGCCCACGGACCCCCACGGCCGAAATTTACATCATCGGGCGCGGTCCGGGGCGTGACGCTTCTGGGTTGCCGGTGGATTGGGACGAAACCTCGAAGCTGGTGCCGGCCGCAAGGCCGTAACCCGGAGGCCGAAGCCCGACCCGTCCTGGCTGCTTCGTCAGCGCCGTTCGACGGGTTAGGGGCCGGTTCCGCAGGCTTCGCTCACAACGATGACGCGCCCCGGCGGCTTGACCGTCGCGCGGGCGGCCTGGGGCGTCATGGGGATCTTGTATGGCCAAGCGCATGCTGGTGGACGCCACGCACCCGGAGGAAACCCGGGTTGCCGTGGTCAATGGGAACAGACTCGAAGACCTCGACTTCGAAATCGCCACCCGGAAGCAACTCAAGGGCAACATCTATCTTGCCAAGGTGACCCGGGTCGAGCCGTCGCTGCAGGCGGCCTTCGTGGAATATGGCGGGAACCGCCACGGCTTCCTGGCCTTCTCGGAAATCCATCCCGACTATTACCGCATCCCGATCGCCGACCGTGAGGCCCTGCTGGCCGAGGAGCGCCGGTTGGAGGAGCAGGCCGAGGCCCGCGCCGAGGCCGCCGCCGATGGCGCGGTGATGGCCGAGCCGATCCGCCCGGAGCAGGTGGAGGAGGAAATCTCCCCGATGCCCGGCTCCTACGCCGAGGCCGAGGGCGACGGTTTCGAGGGCGACATCCCGGCCTTCGCCACCGATGCCGGTTCGGACGGCGGTTCGGACGAGGCCGCGGAGTCGGACGAGGCTCCGGAAGGCGCTGCTCCGGCGGAAAGCCCGGACGTCATCGGCGGGGACGAGGTCGAGGAGGCCCACCGCCGCCGCGCCCGCCCGCTGCGCAGCTACAAGATCCAGGAGGTCATCAAGCGCCGGCAGGTCATGCTGGTCCAGGTGACCAAGGAGGAGCGCGGCAACAAGGGCGCGGCGCTGACCACCTACCTGTCGCTGCCGGGCCGCTACTGCGTGCTGATGCCCAACACGGGCCGCGGCGGCGGGATCTCCCGCAAGATCACCAACCCCGCCGACCGCAAGCGCCTGAAGGAGATCCTCTCGGACCTCGATATTCCGGAAGGCATGGCGGTCATCCTGCGCACCGCGGGGCTGGAACGTTCCAAGCAGGAAATCAAGCGCGACCTCGAATATCTGCTGCGCCTGTGGGACGACATCCGCGTCCAGACGCTGAAGTCGTCCGCGCCCTGCCTCATCTATGAGGAGGCGAACCTCATCAAGCGCTCGATCCGCGATCTCTACACCGACGACATCGACGAGATCTGGGTGGAGGGCAGCGCCGGCTTCAACACCGCGCGCGACTTCATGCGCATGATGATGCCGAGCCACACCAAGCGCGTCATGCAGTACCAGGACGACACGATTCCGCTGTTCCACCGCTATCAGGTGGAAACGCAGATCGACGCGATCCACAGCCCGGTCGTGCAGCTCCGCTCCGGCGGCTACATCGTCATCAACCCGACCGAGGCGCTGGTCTCCATCGACGTCAACTCGGGCAAGTCGACGCGCGAGCGCAACATCGAGGAAACGGCCTACAAGACCAACCTCGAAGCCGCGGACGAGGTGGCGCGCCAGCTGCGCCTGCGCGACCTCGCGGGCCTCATCGTGATCGATTTCATCGACATGGAGGAGCCCCGCAACAACGCCGCGGTGGAGCGCCGCCTGAAGGAGGCGATGAAGAACGACCGGGCGCGCATCCAGCTCGGCCGCATCTCCGCCTTCGGCCTCTTGGAGCTGTCGCGCCAGCGTCTGCGCCCGTCGCTGCTGGAAACCAACTTCGAGCGCTGCCCGCACTGCTCCGGCACCGGCGTCATCCGCTCGGTGGAATCCGCCTCGCTGCACGTGCTGCGCGCCATCGAGGAGGAGGGCATCCGCAAGCGGTCGTCGGAGATCACCGTCTTCGTGCCGACCCGCATCGCGCTCTACATCCTCAACCAGAAGCGCGGCGAGCTGACCAAGATCGAGGACCGCTACCGGTTCCGCGTCATGGTCCAGGCCGACGACACGCTGATCGCGCCGGACCTGCGGCTTGAGCGCGTGAAGGCCCGCACGCCGGAAGACGACGTGCCGCTGGTCAGCGCCGAGCGCGTCCTGGCCGAGACCGACCGCATCCTGGCCGCCGAGGCCGAGGAGGCCGAGGAAGAGGCGCCCGTCGTCGAGGCCGCCGAGGTCGCCGGGGCCGAGGTCACGGAACGCGCCGACGCCGCCGGGGAGAGCGAGGGCGACCGCCGCCGCCGCCGCCGCCGCCGCCGTGGCCGCGGGCGTGACCGCGAGGATGGCCGCGCGCCGTTCGGCGAGTCCGCCGAAGCCTCCGACGAGACGACCGAGGGCGACGAGGTCGAAGCCGAGGCCGCCGACACCGACGCCGACGAGACGGCGGTCGACGAGGAAGCGATCGAGCGTGCCCAGATCGACGCTCCGGAGTTTGTCATCAACGACGTCGATGTCGGCCCCGCCCACATCGAGGACGACGAGGACGAGGACGCCGACTTGGCCGCCTCCGAAGCGGACGACGGCGCCGATGCGTTCGAGACGAACGGCGACGCCAATGGCGAGCGCAAGAAGCGCCGCCGCGGCAAGCGCGGTGGTCGCCGGCGGTCCCGCCAGCGTGAGGGCCTGGAGGCCGGCGAGGGTCTGCCCGCCGCCGAATCGGAAGATGGCGTCGAGGGCGAGGCGGAAGCCGAGTCCTTCCCGACCGCCGCCGAGGCCGGCCGCGCCGTCAACCCGCCGGAACTGCCAGCGGACATGGAGCCGGTCGAGTTCGACTGGGTCCTGACCAGCGCGGTGGCCGAAGACAACGCCGCCGAGGCCGCTCCGGAAACCGCGGCGGACACCGCCGCGGAGGGTCCGTCCGCCGAGGAGGCCGCCCCGGTGGCCGAGGAGGCTCCGGCCCGCAAGCCGCGCCGTGGCCGCGCCAAGGCGACCGCCGCCGAGGCCGCCGAAGTGGTGACCGCGGAGCCGGAAGCGGCCCCTGCCAAGCCGAAGCGCGCCGCGAAGGGCACTAAGGCTGCCGCGAAGGCCGCCGCTCCGGAGGAAACCGCTCCGCCGCCGGCCAAGCCGTCGCGCAGCCGCAAGGCGAAGACCGCCCTTGCCGAGGCGGCACCCGCCCCGGCGCCGGTTGCGGCCCCGGTCGCCGAGGAGGCGAAGAAGCGCCCGGCGCGCAAGCGCAAGACCGCGGCGGAAGCCCCTGCCGAGGCGGCACCCGCCCCGGCCCCGGTTGCGGACCCGGTCGCCGAGGAGGCGAAGAAGCGCCCGGTGCGCAAGCGCAAGACCATGGCGGATGCTCCCGCCGAGGCGGCGCCCGCTCCGGCGGTCAGCGAGGCGCCGGCGGCCCCGGCCGACGCGCCGGCTAATGAGCCGGCCAGCGCCAGCGCCGCTCCGGGGGCCAAGCCGCGCCGGGGTTGGTGGAGCCGCTAAGCGCGTTTCATCACCGTAAAGACTGGAAAAGGCGCCTCGCGGCGCCTTTTCCTTTTCCTGAGAACCGCGAAGGGTCCCGACCATGAGCAAGGCCTTCACCCGGGAGAACGACTCCGCCCCCGACGACGACGAGGCCGACGATCCCAAGCCCTTGCCCAAGGGCGTGAAGAACTACATGACGCCCGAAGGCTTCCAGCGCATGCAGGAGGAGTTGCGCTCCCTGCTGCGCGTCGAGCGCCCGAAGGTGGTCGAGGTGGTGTCCTGGGCAGCCGGCAACGGCGACCGTTCGGAAAACGGCGACTACATCTATGGCAAGAAGCGCCTGCGCGAGATCGACCGGCGCATCCGCTTCCTGACCAAGCGCCTGGAATCGGCGGAGGTGGTCGATCCCACACTCCAGAAGAACCGCGACCGCGTGTTCTTCGGCGCCACCGTCACCTACACGCGAGGGGACGGGACGGAGAACACCATCACCATCGTCGGCGCCGACGAGGTGGACATGGACCGCGCCCATGTGAGCTGGATTTCGCCGATCGCCCGCGCCCTGCTGAAGGCGCAGGAGGGCGACGTGGTGGACCTGCGCACCCCCGCCGGGCTGGAGCAGATCGAGGTCATCGCCATCCGCTACCCGGGCGATACGGCGTAAGGAAGGCTGGGGCTACAGAAGCCCCAGCTCCTCCATTTCGGCGCGCAGGCTGGCGGCGCCGGAAAAACGGTGCGCCGTCATGCCGACGAGGCGGGCGGCCTCGACGTTGGCCGGGCTGTCGTCGATGAAGTAGCAGTCCGCCGCCGACAAGCCGTAGCGGTCCAGCAGGAGCTGGAAGATCGCCGGGTCCGGCTTCACCAGCTTCTCGTCGCCGGACACGATGATCCCGTCGAAGACGTTCAGGAAGTCGAAGCGCCTGCGGGTCAGCGCCAGCTTCTCCGACGAGAAGTTGGTGATGGAGTAGAGCGGCGTCCCGCGCTGCTTCAGCTCCATCAGGATCTCCGGGGTCCCGGCCATGGGGCCGGGCACCATCTCCTCCCACCGCTCGTGGTAGGCGCGGATCAGCTCGCGGCAATCGGGAAACTCGGCGGTCAGGACGGCGACCGCCTCGTCCCAGGCGCGCCCGCGGTCCTGCTCCAGGTTCCAGGCGGTGGTGCAGACGTTGTCGAGGAAGTCCTCCATCAGGTCCTCGTACCCGTCGAACAGCTCGCGGTAGAGATGCCGCGGGTCCCATTCGATGAGCACTTGGCCGATGTCGAAGACGACGGTGGTCGGCTTGGTCATCATCGATCCTCGCCCCAGCCTCAGCCCTTGCGGGCCGCGGCGACGAGGTCCTTCATCTGGTCCAGCTTGATCGCGCCGGGAACCAGCTCGTCGCCGATGACGAAGGCCGGGGTGCCGCGGATGCCCAGCTCCTCGGCCAGCGCCTGGTTGGCGGCGATGACCTTCAGCACCTCGGGGCTGTTCATGTCTTTCTTCAGCTTGTCGGTGTCCAGCCCAACCGACTTGGCCAGCCGCTGGATCACGTCGTCGTCGAGCTGGCCGCGGTGGGCCATCAGGGCGTTGTGGAATTCCAGATACTTGCCCTGCCCGCGCGACGCCAGGGCCGCCTTGGCCGCCGTCAGCGAGGCCGGGCTGAGGATCGGGAACTCCTTGAAGACGAAGCGCAGCTTGCCGTCGTCCTTGATCAGGCGCTCGGTGTCGGCCTGCACGGCCTTGCAGTAGCCGCACTGATAGTCGAAGAACTCGACCACCGTCACGTCGCCCTTGGGGTTGCCGGCCACCGGATCGGCTGGGTTCTGGAACAGCGCGGCCTTGTTGTCGGCCAGCGCCGCCTTGGCCTTCTGCTCCTCGGCCATCTTCTGTCGCTTCTGGAGCGAATCCACGGCCTCCAGGATGATTTCCGGGTTCTTCAGGATGTAGTCGCGCACGACCTCCTCGACGGCCTTGCGCTGCGCGTCGTCCATCGGGCTCTGCGCCTGGAGGGCGGGGGCCAGCAGCCCCGTCGGAAGGGCCAGCGCGGCGGCGAGCGCCAGGGCGGCGGGGCGGAAGCGGGTCATGTCGAACTCTCTCGTGGGGAGCCAAAACGGCGCGAATCGGGGCGATACTGTGGACCGGGACGGCGGGGTCAGGCAAGACGGCTGTGCACCGCGCAAACGGAGGGCGCGCGAACGGAGAAGGCTCACTTGCCGCCCGCCTGCCCGCGGATGTCCTGGGCGCGCAACCAGCCGGGGGAACCGGCGGGCAGCAGCTTCTCCGCCCGCTCCGCCTGGAAGCGGGCCATCGGCTTGTCGCCGCGGGCGAAGGCCTCCTCCGCGGTGGCGTAGGCGACCATGCCGGCGTTGCCCTTCATGCTCCAGGCTTGGGCCATCAGCCGCCACAGGAAGGCGGACTGCGCCTGGGTCTTGGAGGCGACCTGGAGGTTGCGCAGCGCCTCGTCGGCCAGCCGGCTGTCGTTCTGCTCCATCAGCGAATGGGCCAGCGAGACGCGGATGCTGCCGGCGTCCGGCTCCAGCTCGATCGCCTTGCGGTAGGGGGCGGCGGCGTCCACCGCCCGCCCGTTCTGCAGCATCAGGTCGCCCTTCATCTCGTAGAGGAAGGCGTTCTTCGGCTCCTGGGCGATCAGCGCGTCGACCAGCGGCAAGGCCTGCCGGACCTCGCCGCGCCGGAAATAGGCGTAGGCCCGGCCGTAGCGCGCCACGAAGGACGGGTCGTCCGCCTTGTAGCGGCGCAGCGCCCCGTTGGGGTCGAGATAGGCGTAGAGCTTGGCCTGGATGCGGCGGAACTCCTCGTTCCACTGCGCCGGGACCGGCTTCCTGCCGGCCCGCGACCGCTCCACGAAATTGCGCACCGTCTCGATGCGCTCGCGGGTCAGCGGGTGGGTGCGGCGGTAGCCGGCGTCGCGGTCCACCAGCAGCGGGTCGTCGGCGGCGCCCAGCTTCTCCAGGAAGGTGACCAGCCCCTCCGCCGAGATGCCCGACTGCTCCATGTAGGACAGGCCCGCCTGGTCGGCCGAGGATTCCTGGCTGCGCGAGAAGGACAGGAAGTTGCGCTCCGCCAGATGCTGGCCCAGCATGACGCCCGCCGCACCGGCCCCGGCGTTGCCCGCGGCGATGCCGCCGACGATGCCGATGCCCATGCCGATCAGCGAGGACAGGAAGGCGTTCTCCATCGCCTCCGACCCGCGGACCAGATGGCCGCCGGCGATGTGGCCGGTTTCGTGGGCGATCACGCCGATCAGCTGCCCGGCGTCCTCCAGCCCCAGCAGCAGGCCTGTGTGCAGGAAGATGTTCTGTCCGCCGGCGACGAAGGCGTTCATGGTGTTGTCGTTGACCAGGACGATGTTCACCGCGTCCGGATCGATGCCGGCGGCCTGGAAGATTGGCCGCGCCATGTCGCGGATGATATGTTCCGTCTCGGCGTCGCTCAGGAATTGCATCTCCTGGCGCCGCTGCGCGCCCGCGGGCGGCGACCACGACAGAACCATCACGGCAACCATGGCGATGACCGAAACCAGCCTGCTGGGCTTGCGCACCGTTACTTCCTCCGCACACCGGGGCACCGGGCAGCCGGTCAAGATGCCGGTCCGGGCGCCCCATTCCACCCGCCGAATCTGGCAAGGGTTGGGCGCGATTGCCATAGCCGCATCGCTGGTGGGCGGCTGCGTCAACACGAAATACCGCACGGGCGCCCCGGCCCAGAATTACGTCGCGGCGGACGAGCCGCGCGCGGCGGAGATCGGGCGCGACATCATCGCCCAGGGCGGCAAGGCCGGCGACGCCGCCACCGCGATGGCGATGGCGATGGCCGTCACCCTGCCCTCGCGCGTCGGGATGACCGGCGGCGGCGTCTGCGTGGTGTTCGACGCGGCGAAGAAGGAAACCCGAACGCTCGACTTCCTCCCCCGCCCCGCCGGCGCCGGCGGGGCGGCCCTGCCCGGCTTCCTGCGCGGCGTCTACGCGCTCCAGGCCGCCACCGGGGTGATGCGCTGGGAACAGGCGGTGGTCCCGGCCGAGCAGCTCGCCCGCTCGGTCCCGGTCAGCCGGGCGCTGGCCCGCGACCTCGCCGACTCCGCCGCCCGCCTGTCCGCCGACCCGGAGGCGCGCCGCGTCTTCCTGCCCACCGGCGCGCCGCTGGCCGAGGGCGCGCCGCTGAGCCAGCCGGAGCTGGCCGCCTCCCTGTCGCAGGTGCGCCGCAGCGGCATCGCCGCGATGTATGGCGGGCCGCTGGGCGGCGCCGTGGCCCAGGCCGCCGCCATCGACCCCGCCGCGGTGCGCGGCTTCCAGCCGCGCTGGACCGGCACCGCGGCCATTCCGCTGGGCATCGTGTCGATGCATTTCGCCCAGCTCCCCGAGACCAACAACGGCGCCGCCCTGACCGCCGCCTGGAACGCCGCCGCCGACCTGCCGTCCGACCAGCGCGCCGCCCGCGTGGCCCAGGCGCTGGGCGCCACCGGTAATGGCGCCTCCAACGGCGTCTCCAACGGCGCCTCCGCGCCCGGCGCCGGCCTCGTCGTGATCGACCATGAGGAGAACGGGGTCGCCTGCTCCTTCACCATGGGGGCGCCCTTCGGCAGCGGCCGCATGGTGCCGGGCACCGGCCTGCTCGCCGCCCGCGGGGTGGACGGCGCCGGCTTCGGCGCGCCCGGCCTGCTCACCAACGCCATCGTCGGCCGCACCCAGTTCGCCGGGGCGGCCAGCGCCGCCGGCAACGACGGCCCCGCCGCCGCGCCCGCCGCCCTGCTGACCGCCGCCCTGCCCGCCGCGCTCGACAAGGAGCCGGGCGCCGCCGTCCGGGTCAGCCGCGCCGCGAACGGGCTTGGCCGGGCCACCTTCGTCACCTGCCAGACCTCGATGGAGAGCGGCTGGAAGGAATGCCAGATCGCCGCCGACCCGCGCGCCCACGCACTGGGCATCCTGGTCGAAACCGAGCGTTGATGTTCAGAAGTCTGGAATCATGAGCAAAGCACCCAAAGTCTCCAAACGGGGCGCCATCCCGCCCTTCTTCGTCATGGAAGTGATGCGCGCCGCCGCCGAGCGCGAGGCCGCCGGCCTGGAGGTCCTGCACATGGAGGTCGGGCAGCCCTCGACCGGCGCGCCGAAGGGCGTGCTGGACGGCGCCCACCGCATGCTCGACGCCGACGTGCTGGGCTACACCGGGGCGCTGGGCATCCCGGCGCTGCGCGCGGCCATCGCCGGCTGGTACCGCGACCGCTACGGGATCGATGTGCCGGAGCGGCGCGTGGTGGTCACCACCGGCTCCTCGGGCGCCTTCCAGCTCGGCTTCCTGGCGGCCTTCGATCCCGGCGACCGGGTGGCCATGGCCTCGCCCAGCTACCCGGCCTACCGCCACACGCTGACCGCCATCGGGGTCGAGCCGGTGGAGCTGCCGACCGGTCCGGAGCACCGCTTCCAACCGACCATTGAGCTTCTGGAACAGCTCGATCCGCCCATCCAGGGGCTGATCGTCGCCAGCCCGGCCAACCCGACCGGCACGATGCTGAGCCGCGAGGAACTGACCGCGCTCGCCAACTGGTGCGACGCCAAGGGCGTGCGCCTCGTCTCCGACGAGATCTACCACGGCCTGACCTACGGGCCGGAGGCCGTCACCGCCGCTGAGGTCAGCGAGAGCGCGCTGGTGGTGAACAGCTTCTCCAAATACTTCTCGATGACCGGCTGGCGGCTGGGCTGGATGATCGTGCCGGACGACCTGATCCGCTCGGTCGAATGCCTCGCCCAGAACCTGTTCATCTCGGCTCCCAGCCTGTCGCAGGCCGCCGCGGTCGCCGCGTTCAGTTGCACCGAGGAGCTGGACGGCCATGTCGCCCGCTACGCCCGCAACCGCGAGCTTCTGCTGAGGGAGCTGCCGAAGGCCGGCTTCGACAAGCTGGCTCCGGCCGACGGCGCCTTCTACATCTACGCCGATGTGACTGAGATGACCGACGACAGCGAGGCCTTCTGCAAGCGCATCCTGGCGGAGACGGGCATCGCCTGCACCCCCGGCGTCGACTTCGACCCGGCCCGCGGCCTCCGCTTCGTGCGCTTCAGCTTCGCCGGCTCGGAGGAGACCATCGCCGAGGCGGCCCGGCGGTTGATCGCCTGGAAGAAATAAGCCGGCCTTCCAAAAGAAAAAGCCCTCCTCCGGGATGCCGGAGGAGGGCTTTTTCTTTTGGCGTCGTCAGTACGCGTATTCCTTGAACACCGGGTCCACGCTGCCGCCCCAGGGGCCGTTGAACTTCGCCAGAAGCTCGTCGGCCGGCGTCTGGCCGGACTCGGCGATGTCGAGCAGCGTGTTCAGGAAATGCGCCTCGTCGTCGCCCCAGTTGTCGTTGCGGGCGCGGCGCGCCAGACCGCCGCGGGCGATCTCCAGAACCTCAAGCGCGACCTCCCGCACCGTGCGGCCGCGGAAGGGGGTGCGCAGGGCGTGGCGCGGCACCTCGGCACGCAGATGGGCGCGCTCCTCCGTCGTCCAGCCCTTCACGAGGTCCCAGGCGGCGTCGAGCGCCTGGCTGTCGTAGAGCAGACCGACCCACAGGGCCGGCAGGGCGCACAGGCGGCGCCACGGGCCGCCGTCGGCGCCGCGCATCTCCAGATACTTCTTCAGACGCACCTCGGGGAAGGAGGTGGTCATGTGGTCGGCCCAGTCGGTGATCAGCGGGACCTCGCCCGGCAACGCCGGCAGGCGGCCCTGCATGAAGTCACGGAAGGACTGGCCGGAGGCGTCGATGTAGGTGCCGTCGCGGTAGACGAAGTACATCGGCACGTCGAGCAGGTAGTCCACGTACCGCTCGAACCCGAATCCGTCCTCGAACACGAAAGGCAGGTCGCCGGTGCGGTCGGGGTCGGTGTCGGTCCAGATGTGGCTGCGGAAGCTCTGGAAGCCGTTCGGCTTGCCTTCGGTGAAGGGCGAGTTGGCGAACAGGGCCGTGGCGATGGGCTGAAGCGCTAGGCTGACCCGGAACTTCTTCACCATGTCGGCTTCCGACGCGAAGTCCAGGTTCACCTGCACGGTGCAGGTGCGCATCATCATGTCCAGGCCGAGCTGGCCGCGCTTGGGCATGTAGTCGCCCATGATCTTGTAGCGGCCCTTGGGCATCCAGGGGATCTCGTCGCGCCGCCATTTCGGCTGGAAGCCGAGACCCATCATGGCGATGCCCAGCTCCCCGCCGATCTCCTTCACCTGATCGAGGTGACGGTGCACCTCGGCGCAGGTCTGGTGCAGGGACTCCAGCGGGGCGCCGGACAGCTCCACCTGCCCGCCCGGTTCCAGCGTGATGTTCGCCATGCCCTGGGTCAGGGCGATCAGGTTGCCCTTCTCCTCCACCGGGTCCCAGCCGAAGCGCTGCAGGCGGGTCAGCAGTTCGCGGATCCCGTCCGGCCCCTCGTAGGGCAGCGGCCGGTGGTCGGAGACGCGGTAGGCGAATTTCTCGTGTTCGGTCCCGATGCGCCACTGGTCGGCCGGCTTGTTGCCGGATTCCAGATAGGCCGCCAGCTGGCGGCGGTCGGTGATCGGTTCACCACGCGTCTGCGGAGGTGCGGACATGGAAGCTCCCGCTTTCAAAAAGTCTGAATTGGCCAACGAGTCAAATGGCCCGCCTCGGAACAGCGGCGCGTCGAGCGGCCCTTACTCCCCGACGGTGGGGTCGGCCGGCGCGCGGAAGGGCGGTCGGGTGTCGCCCCCGTCCGCCGTCCAGTCCCCCGCAAGGGCCTGCCAGCAGGCGAGCGCCGCGACCACCGCCGTGTCGGCCCGGAGAATGCGGGGCCCCAGACCGACGGGAACAACAAAGGGGAGTTTGCAAATTTCGTCAAGTTCGGTCTGCGCAAAGCCGCCCTCCGGCCCGATCAGGAAGGCGGCGGGGCCGCGCGGCCGGGCGCGGACGGCCTCCGCGATGGGGCGTACGTTCCCGGCCTCGGCGCACAGGTACAGCGTACGTTCGGCCGGCCAGCCGGCCAGCGCCTTGTCCAGCGGCAGCGGGTCGGCCATTTCCGGCACGGTCAGCCGCTCCGACTGCTCGGCGGCCTCGATGGCGTTGGCGCGCAGGCGGTCGGTGTTGACGCGGTTGGGGTCGGTGCGGCGGGTGAAGACCGGCCACAGCCGCGACACGCCCAGTTCGCTGGCCTTCTCCGCCACGAAATCGATGCGCCCGCGCTTGATCGGCGCGAACAGCAGCCAGAGGTCCGGCCCGGCCGCCTGAAGACGCCGCTGCGCGGTCACGGTGAGTGAGCACCAGCCCTTACCGAAGCCGTCGATGGCGGCCAGCCATTCGCCGTCCCGCCCGTTGAAGACGGCCACGACGTCGCCCTTGTCGAGCCGCAGGACATGGCGCAGGAAATGCGCCCGCTCGGGGTCGAGCCCCACCGCCTGCCCCTCGCCGAGGGGGCTGTCCACATAGAGGCGGGTCTTCGGTTGGTTTGACATGGCGCGAGGTCTCCGGTGTGCGGCGCCGACTATAGCGATAACACTGCGGGGCGGAAACGGCCCAGCCTTGCGGGGACCCACCCCCGCCGCTACCTTGCCCCCGGCTTCTTCCACTTCTCTTCCCGAGTCCGCCATGACCAGCCCCGCCTCCCCCGCTCCCGGCGACTTCACCGACATCCGGCGCGGCGACTGGATCGACCGCTTCGCCCCGGCGGCGGTCCGGCCCTATCTGCGGCTGGCGCGGCTGGACCGGCCCATCGGCACGTGGCTTCTGCTGTTTCCCGGCTGGTGGAGCATCGCGCTGGCCGGGTCGGGGCCGCTGCCCGACCTCTGGCTGATGGCGCTGTTCGCGATCGGCGCGGTGGTGATGCGCGGGGCCGGCTGCACGGTCAACGACATCCTCGACCGCGACTTCGACGCCATGGTGGAGCGCACGCGGACGCGGCCGATCCCCTCCGGGCAGGTGTCGGTGAAGCAGGCGCTGGCCTTCCTCGCCGCCCAGCTTCTGATCGGGTTGGCGGTGCTGGTGCAGTTCAACCCGCTCACCATCGGGCTGGGCGTGCTGTCGCTGGCGCTGGTCTTCACCTACCCGCTGATGAAGCGCATCACCTGGTGGCCGCAGGCCTTCCTGGGGCTGACCTTCAACTGGGGCGCGCTGATGGGCTGGACGGCGGTGCGCGGCGAGCTGGAATGGCCGGCGCTGGCGCTCTACGCCGCGGGGATCGTCTGGACGCTGGGCTACGACACCATCTACGCCCACCAGGACAAGGAGGACGACGCGCGAATCGGCGTGAAGTCCACCGCCCTGCGGCTGGGCGACCAGAGCAAGATCTGGATCTACGGCTTCTACACGCTGACCTTCGTGGGGATCGGCATCGCCGGGCGTCTGGCCGGGCTGGGCGGGCTGTTCCTGCCGCTGCTCTCGCTGGCCGCGCTGCAGCTGTCCTGGCAGGTGGCGACCTGGAACCCCGACGATCAGACGGATTGCCTGAAGAAATTCAAGTCGAACCGCTGGTTCGGCTGGCTGGTGCTGGCCGCCTTCCTGGCCGGAAAGATCTAGGCGGCAGGGGACTTGGGGGGAGGTTTCAGCGCGTCAGCTCGGCGACGGTGCTGTCGCCGGAGCCCGGCTTGCGCGGCGGCAGCACCGCGCGGATGCCCTCGGTGGAGGCCACCATCTCGACGCCCTTCTGGGAAGCCGGCTGGGTCGGCTTGCGGGCCGGCAGCACGGCGGTCACCACCGGCGGAGCCATCTTCGCAGCGGTGCCCTTGCCGGAGAGGGTGAGGGACGCGGTCAGCACCTGCGGCTTGCGGCCCGGAACGGCGACGGCGTGGCCCTTCAGGGAGGCTTCCATCAGGCGCGGCCCGGCGGCGGGCTTGGGCGCGGCGCGGCCCTGCGGAGCCACGGCGAAGGTGCTGCCAATGCCGTCACCCCGGGCATCGGCCTGACGGATCTCCGCCTCCTCGCCCTCCGGCAGGATGAAGCCGTAGGTGGTGTAGACGCGCAGCCCGAGCTGGTCCGACGGCTCGTGCCAGACGCGGACGGCCGACCAGTCGTTGCGCGGCGACACGTCGACCACGCGCATGTTGCGGCGCAGGCCACGGCCGTCGAGCCAGGAGTGGTCGACCTCGATGGTGCGGCGGTCGACGATGTGGCTGACCAGGGAAACGTGGCCGCGGCCCAGCCGCTGCGACCGCTTGAAGACGAGGACCGAGCCGAGCGTCGGACGCTGGTCGCGCTCATATTGTTGGTTGGCGGCGGTGTTCCACCACGTCCAGGCATCGCCCCGGATGTCGAAATCCGATATGGAGCGCACCGTGCGGACGCAATCCCCGTCCTGGGCCTGGGCTTGGGATATGGTGAACGGGCTGAGAGCGATGAACGCCGCGAACGATGCGCAGAGTGCAATCCCTTTCGACCGCATATCAGCCCCATGACCTTTGTTTTTCTCCTTTCGAACGGGTAACACGGGACAGCAGGTGTGTCTACTCCGTTTGAATTATGTAACCAAAACCGGTTGTGGATAGATCATCCATCCCCGCGCAGCTCCGGTGAGAGTCCAGTTATGAACAACTTTTCTCAAATCGACTTCATCCGCTCCAACACGGTCGTAACGCGGACTCCTTTGCTGCCCGAAATCGCGCTGCATCTGGCGACGGAAATCACGCCGTTGTGGGAGGCTACGGAGGATTCTTTGAAAGAGTCCAATGTACCGCCGCCCTATTGGGCCTTTGCTTGGCCGGGCGGTCAGGCGGTGGCGCGGCTCGTGCTCGACCGGCCGGAGCTGGTGGCGGGCAAGTCGGTGCTGGATTTCGCCGCCGGCACCGGGCTGGTCGGCATCGCCGCGATGATGGCCGGCGCGGCGCGCGTGCAGTCCTGCGACATCGACCGCTTCGCCCTGTCCGCCATTGCCCTGAACGCCGAGTCCAACGGAGTCGACGTGAAGGCGGTCAGCGCCGATCTGGTGGACCGTCCCCTGCCCGGCATCGACGTCGTCCTGGCCGGCGACGTCTGCTACGAGAAGCCGATGGCCGACCGGGTGACCGCCTGGCTGCGCGGAATAGCCGCAACCGGCACGCTGGTGCTGCTGGGCGATCCGGGCCGCGCCTATGTCCCGCTCAGCGGGATCGAGCGGGTCGCGCAGTACAGCGTCCCGACCTCCCTGGAGTTGGAAGACCGCGAGATGCGCGAGACGGTGATCTGGCGCCTGCTGCCGGAGGCCTGAGTCATGACCACGACCAAGACCAAGGCCGCCCCACGCAAGGGCGCCACCCGGATGGCCGACATCCCGCCGGAGGTGCTCGCCGACCTGAACGCGGGCCGGCGCGAGACCGCCACCCTGGCCGAGTCCCTCGCCATCGACTTCGCCGCCCTGCTGGCCGTCGCCGTTCCGGAGGCTGCGGGCGCCGTGTCCTTCAACCCGAAGGAGGGTGTGACCCGGCGCATGGCGGCGGCGGGGAGCGCGGCCGTCGAGCGCCTGGGTCTGGGTGCCGTGGAGCGGCTGGCCAACCACCCGTCCGACACGGTGCGCGGCTGGGCCTGCTATGCGCTGGCGGCGGCCCCCGGCCTGACTCTGGCGGAGCGGCTGGAGCGCATCCGCCCTCTCGCCGACGACCCGCATTTCGGCGTGCGCGAATGGGCGTGGCTGGCCCTGCGCCCGCACATCGCCGCCGCCATCGACGAGGCGCTGGCCCTCCTCACGCCGTGGACCGCCGAGCCGTCGGAGCGGCTGCGCCGCTTCGCCAGCGAGGCCACCCGGCCCCGCGGCGTCTGGTGCAGCCACATCGGCGCGCTGAAGACCGACCCGGCGCGCGGTTTGCCGGTGCTCGCCCCGCTGCGGGCGGACGGCGCGCGCTACGTCCAGGATTCGGTCGCCAACTGGCTGAACGACGCGGCGAAGAGCCAGCCCGGCTGGGTGCAGGGCCTCTGCGCCCGCTGGGAAACGGACAGCCCCGACCCGGACGCCACCCGCCGCATCGTCCGCCGCGCCCTGCGCAGCGTGCCCTGCGCCGTGTGAAGGAACCCGCGTGAGGCGGCACCTCACCCCTTGACGCGGCGCCCTCCAGGCCGATGCTAAGCGCCCTCTCTCGATCCGACCCCATCGCATCCGAACGGACCCTCGACCATGCCCTACACCTCGTTGCGCGACTTCATCGACCGGCTGGAGAAGGCTGGGCGGCTGGTGGTGGTCCGGGAGCCGGTGTCCACGGCGCTGGAGATGACCGAGATCCAGACCCGCCTGCTCGCCGAAGGCGGCCCGGCGGTGCTGTTCGAGAACGTCATCAAGGCCGATGGCACCCGCTCGGAAATGCCGGTGCTGGTCAACCTGTTCGGCACGGTGGAGCGTGTCGCCTGGGGCATGGACCGCGAGCCTCACGAGTTGCGCGGCGTCGGCGAGACGCTGGCCTTCCTCAAGCAGCCGGAGCCGCCGGGCGGCTTCCGTGAGGCGATGGAGCTGATCCCGCTCGCCAAGACCGTCCTGTCAATGAAGCCGAAGACGGTCGGCTCCGCCCCCTGCCAGGAGGTGGTGCTGACCGGCGACCAGATCGACCTCGGCCGCCTGCCGGTGCAGAGCTGCTGGCCGGGCGAGCCGGCGCCGCTGATCACCTGGCCGCTGGTCGTCACCAAGGGGCCGACCGGCAAGCGCGAGGACGACTTCAACCTCGGCATCTACCGGATGCAGGTGCTGGGGAAGAACAAGACGATCATGCGCTGGCTGAAGCACCGCGGCGGTGCGCAGCACCACCACCGCTGGCAGGCGAGCGGCAAGCGCGAGCCGCTGCCCTGCGCAGTGGTTCTGGGCGCCGATCCCGGCACCATCCTGGCCGCCGTCACGCCGGTGCCGGACACGCTGTCGGAATACCAGTTCGCCGGGCTGCTGCGCGGCAAGAAGGTCGAGCTGGTGGATTGCAAGACGGTGCCGCTGAAGGTGCCCGCCCAGGCCGAGATCATCCTGGAAGGCCATGTCAGCCTGGACGAATACGCCGACGAGGGGCCCTACGGCGACCACACCGGCTATTACAACTCGGTCGAGCCCTTTCCGGTCTTCACCGTCACGGCGATGACCATGCGGCGCAACCCGATCTACCTCTCCACCTTCACCGGCCGCCCGCCCGACGAACCGTCGGTGCTGGGCGAGGCGCTGAACGAGGTCTTCATCCCCCTGCTGACCCAGCAATTCCCGGAGATCGTGGATTTCTGGCTGCCGCCGGAAGGCTGTTCCTACCGGATCGCCGTGGTCAGCATGAAGAAGGCCTATCCCGGCCACGCCAAGCGGGTGATGATGGGCGTCTGGTCCTTCCTGCGCCAGTTCATGTACACGAAATGGGTGATCGTCGTGGACGACGACATCGACGCGCGGAACTGGAAGGACGTGATGTGGGCGATGAGCACCCGCATGGACCCGGCCCGCGACATCACGGTGATCGAGGGCACCCCCATCGACTATCTGGACTTCGCCAGCCCCGAGTCGGGCCTGGGCGGCAAGGTCGGGCTGGACGCCACCAACAAGTGGCCGCCGGAGACCAAGCGCGAATGGGGCCAGAAGATCCGCATGGACCAGGGCGTGGTCGACGAGGTGTCGCGCAAATGGGCGTCCTACGGTCTTCCGGGCAGCGGGACCCCGATCTGGAAGTGAGGCGTTAAGGGACGGTCCGCACCCTCCAGGGAACCCCCGCCATGCCCAGCGAGATCGCCCGCCCCATCGCCACCGTCCGTCTGGTCTTCCGCGACGGCGGCGAGACCGCCGGGGACCTGTCGGTGGCCGAGCGGTCGGGAGACACTCTGTTCGTGGCGTCGGATGAGGGGGCGCGGGTCGTCCGCATGATGGCCGAGGAGGGCGGCACCCTCTACCGCCAGGACGCCGCCTTTCCCCTGGCGGACGTCTTCACCCTGCCGGTGACGATCCCAGGGGAGGACGAGGCGGATATCGAAGGCATGGCCATCGCCGGCGGCTGGCTGTGGGTCACCGGCTCGCACGCGCTGGCCCGCAAGAAGCCGGAGCGCGCGGAGAACGGCACCGAAAAGGCGCTGGAGCGGCTGACCGAGGTGCGCTGCGACCCCAACCGCTTCCTGCTCGGCCGCATCCCGCTGGTCACCGAGGCGGACGGGCGGCTCACCCCGGTCCGCCGCGACGGAACGCGTGTGGCCGGCTGCCTGAAATTCCGCAAGGGTGGCAACGCGCTGACCAAGGCGCTGGCGGAGGACGAGCATCTGGCCCGCTTCGTCGCGGTTCCCGCAAAGGAGAACGGCTTCGACGTGGAGGGCATGGCCGCCCGCGGCGACCGGGTCTGGCTGGGGCTGCGCGGCCCGGTGCTGCGCGGCTGGGCCTGTATTCTGGAACTGGCGGTGGAGAATCACCCGGACGTCGAGGAACGCCTGCGGCTGCGCCCCATCGGGCCGAACGGCGAGAAGTACCGCAAGCATTTCGTCGATCTGGACGGTCTGGGCATCCGCGAACTGACCTTCGACGGCGAGGATCTGGTCATCCTGGCCGGACCGACCATGGACCTCGACGGTCCCGTCGCCGTGTGGCGCTGGACCGACGCCCTGTCCGTCACCCAGGAGACCGTCATCCCGCGCGACCGGCTGGTTCCCCTGCTGAACCTGCCCTACGGCAAGGGCGACGACCACGCGGAGGGCATCGCCTGCGTCCGCCGCGACGGCGCCCCGCCCGCCCTTCTGGTGGTCTATGACAGCCCGTCCAAGGCGCGCCGGCATGGTGCCGGAACCACCGCCGACCTGTTCGCCCTGCCCTCCCGCTACGATCCGGCCAACGCCTTCCGGGCGTGAGTCGTCGTTCTCGTCGATGCAACAATCAGTGCACGACTAAGCGGATTATCCCAAACGTGGACATCGCTATTCTTCACCTCAGACGACAACGGCCCCGACGCGGGGCGCCACGCTGAGACAAGGAGACCACGCCATGACCGCCAACACCGCCGCCATCGACACCCGCACCGCCCCCTACGCCGCCTTCCTGCTGCGCGTCAGCCTGGGCCTTCTGTTCATCGCCCACGGCCTGATCCTGAAGGTCTTCACCTTCGGCATCGCCGGCACGGTCGGTTACTTCGAGAGCCTCGGCTACCCCGGCCTCTTCGCCTATCTGGTCATCCTCGGCGAGATCGGCGGCGGCCTGCTGCTGGTGGCCGGCGTCTTCACCCGCTGGATTTCGCTGGCCCTGCTGCCGATCCTGATCGGCGCGACGCTCCAGCATACCGGCAACGGCTGGGTCTTCTCGGCGCAGGGCGGCGGCTGGGAGTTCCCGGTGTTCTGGACGGTGCTGCTCGGCGTGCAGGCCCTGCTGGGCGACGGCGCCTTCGCCCTGAAGCTGCCGACCGCCGGCCGCAGCGCCCTTCAGAACCGGCTGGCCTGACCCTGAAGCGAGCATGACGAGCAGCGCGCGGGCGGGCACCAGCCCCCCGCGCGCCGCCGCATTTGCGCGGCGGGCAATCCGGACCTGAGGCGATATGCCCCTTCCTCTTCTTCTCCGGGCTCCCATTTGCTAGACAAGCCGGAGACCTAGCGGAGACCGTAATGCCCGTTTCGACCACCTCGCAGCCCGACGTTCTGAACCTGCTGGACGATCTGATCCGCAAGGCGAAGGGCGCCGGGGCCGACTCCGCCGACGCCGTGCTGTTCGACAGCGCCTCCCTGTCGCTGAGCCAGCGTTTCGGCAAGACGGAGAAGCTGGAGCGGTCCGAGTCGGGCGACCTGGGGCTGCGCGTCTTCATCGGCAAGCGGCAGGCCATCGTCTCCTCCACCGACCGCAGCGCCAAGGCGCTGGACGAGCTGGTGGAGCGCGCCGTCGCCATGGCCCGCGTGGTGCCGGAGGACCCCTTCTGCGGCCTCGCCGACCCGGAGCAGATCTACACCACCCTCCCCGACCTCGACGTGTGCGACCCGTCGGAGCCCTCGGCGGAACTGCTGATCGAACGCGCCCGCATCGCCGAGGAGGCCGCGCTGGCGGTCGAAGGCGTCACCAACTCCGAAGGCGCCGACGCCGGGTGGAGCCGCTCCACCATCGCCATCGCCGCGTCCAACGGCTTCACCGGCCGCTATGGCGTGTCGCGGCAGTCGCTCTCGGCCTCGGTGCTCGCCGGGACGGGCACGGGGATGGAGCGCGACTATGATTACGACAGCAAGGTCTACGGTTCCGACCTGCGCGACCCGGCGTCGATCGGGCGCGAGGCCGGCGAGCGCGCCATCCGCCGCCTGAACCCGCGCCGGGTCAAGAGCTGCAAGGTGCCGGTGGTGTTCGACCCCCGCGTCTCCCGCGGGCTGCTCGGCCACCTCACCGGCTCGATCAGCGGGCCGAGCATCGCGCGGGGCACCAGCTTCCTCAAGGACAAGATGGGGCAGCGGATCTTCGCCGCCGGCATCACCATCGTTGACGACCCGCATGTGAAGCGCGGCCTGCGCTCCCGCCCCTTCGACGCGGAGGGCATCGCCACCACCCGCCGCAACCTGATCGAGGACGGGCACCTGACCACCTGGCTGCTCGACCTGCGCTCGGCCCGCCAGCTCGCCCTGTCGACGACCGGCCACGCGGCGCGCGGCACCTCTGGCCCGCCGGGCCCGGCTCCGGCCAACGTCTACATGGCCCCGGGCGCCAAGAGCCGCGACGAGCTGCTGGCCGAAATCCCCAACGGCTTCTACGTGACGGAGCTGATGGGCACCGGCGTCAACGGGGTGACCGGCGACTACAGCCGGGGTGCGGCCGGCTACTGGATCGAGAACGGGCAGATCGCCTACCCGGTCACCGAGCTGACCATCGCCGGCAACCTGAAAGAGATGTTCCTGAACCTGGAACCGGCCAGCGACCTGGAGCTGCGCTTCGGCATGGACGCCCCGACCATCCGCATCGACGGGCTGACCATCGCCGGGCTGTGAGCGCAACGGGAGGCGCCGCAAGGCGCCCCCTTCTTCATGTCAGCGGACCCCCCTGTTAACGAACCACGCCGCGGATAATGTCGGCGATGGTGCCGTGCACCGCGTCCAGGATCAGCATGTCCGCGCCGGCCAGGATGCACTCCCAGCCGTTCATGCACACCGGCACCCGTTGGCGCAACTCGACGGGCGCCATTTTCTTGGCAATACCCGGCGGCAACGGCTGGCCGCGCGCCAGCTTCTTCGCGATCCCCGGCGGCAGGGCCGTCGTCCCGACCGGATGGGCGACGAAATAATCGCGGATGATCGTCACCTCGCCGCGGGACACCGACCCTCCGGAGGCGCGCCCTTTTGAGTCGCGCCCTTGGGATTCATAAGACGGCCCACCCTGCGGCTTGCCGTGCCCTCCACCGGGACCACCGGCCCAGTCGGGCTTGTCCGCCAGCGCCGGGCCGGTGATGCACAGCACCGCCAGAAGCGCCAGCGCGGCACGCCCATCCCGGTGCTGTATCCGATCCCTGCTCATGATCCGCATTCCCCTGCCTGCCGAAGGTGGGCCGCCAGCGCAACCCGCGACCCTACCCCCATCGGATTAGCCGCTGGCGTCACCGCCGGCCTGTGGCAAGGACGGGATATCAGACCGTCACGCTCATCGGACCGCCGGCGCCGCGCACCGACAGGTTGGGCAGGAAGTCGCGGAACAGCGACAGGCTCTTCAGGTCGGACACATAGCCCGTGCCCTCCCCGCCCATCACCTTCCCGCCGACGCTCTTCATCACGTCGGCGGTCTTCGCGTCCTGGGCCTCCAGCGCGTCCTTCAGCACCGAGGCGAGCGCGCTGCCGTTGCCCAGCCGCTCCATCGGCGCGCCGGTCTCCTTCATCGTCTTCTCGTAGCTGTACTGGAGCGCGGCGCGCTGGACCGACCAGTTGACCGACTCCTTCTCCTCCTGGCTGGCCTCGTCGAGGAACTTCACCCCGGCGCGGTAGGCGGCCGCCTTGTCGGTGCCGAGAGGGTCGGCGGCGTCCATCGCCTGCTTCTGCTGGCGGGCCATGACGGACTGCGCCGCCTCCTGCTCGTTCTTGGAGAAGGTCCCGTCCTTGTTGCTGGCGATGGCGTGGAGACTGCGCCGGTCGAAGCCGCCGAACAGCCGTTCCACGTCTTTTCCAGTCGGGTCGGAGTAGTTTACCCCCTTGCCTTCCTTCGCCATGGCCGTGTAGGTGGCGTCCAGCGAATCGCGGGCGTCCTGGATGACCTTCGCGAAGCCCTGGAGACCCGGCGTCTGGCTGGTGGTCAGCACCGTGGTGGGCGGCGGCGGCAGGCCGGCAGCCTCCGCCTCCTCCTTGGCGGAGGGCTCGTAGCCTTTGCCCCTTGGCAAACTATTGTCGACCTCACCGCGCCCGATGCCGGGAATGTCCACGTCCGCGGCGTACTGCGCGAGACCATTCGCCCAGAGCTTCCCCTCGAAGCCCAGGTCATACATAAGCTTGGCGGCGGCCTTTCCCTTCTCATTGTCCGGTGACAGCAGCCCACCCTCGCCGCCTTCCGCTTCCGCGCCGAAATCCAGCTTTTCGAACGCGTCCTCTCCCTTCGTCAGGGAATACTTGAAGGCGCTCACCTTGATCTTGTTCGGGTCGCCACCGGCGGTCTCGATCATCTCGCGTTGGATGTCCGCCGACTCCGCGCGGAAGAGGGCATTGGCCGGCGCCATTGCCGCCTGGAACGCCTCGGTGTCCTCGTCCTTCCCGAAGGCGTCATAAGCGGCGGCCCGCGCCTCGTTCAGGGCCGACATGGCCTTGTCCATGCGCTCCGTCTTGGTCTTGAAGGCCTTCTCGGCCACCCCGACCTTCTCCGCCCAGGCCTTGTCCTCCTCATCCTCGGGCCGCTCCTTGATGAAGCGGTCCTTCACGGCGTTGGTCGCCATCTGACGCAGCCCCAGCGCCACGTCCTTCTCGGTCATCTTGCCGGACTTGACGAAGTCCTCCAGCATCGCGCGGCCCTTGGAGCCGATGGACGCGAAGACCTTCCCCGCCACGCCGGTCAGCGACTTCGCCAGACCGCTGAGTTCCACGCTGTCCTCGCCCTTCAGGGCGGCCAGGGCGGCGGAGCCCGCGGAGGACCCGGCGTCGGAGGCCGCCTTCCAGGTCCCCTCCGCCTCCGCGGCACCCACGGCGGGCTTCCATTTGGTGGCGGTCGCGGTGCTGCTGGCCGTGGTGGCTGAAAACAGGGCGTTGATCGACGTGGACATGGCTTCCCCCTTGCGGTCCCGCCTGAGCCGCGGGGCCTTGATCCTTAGAGATCGAAGTAATTATTGAATGTTCCCAAGTAATTTTCCCAAGAGACCCCTTAACGGACTCTTAAAACACTGCCCAGCGCGCCAGCACCGGCAGACCCCACGGCGCCAGCGCGATCTCCACCGGCAGACGGGCGATCACGTCGCCGTCGCCCTGCACGGGCTCCCCCGCCGGCCCGTCGATGACCACCCGGCGGGCCGGCAGGACGCGGTAATCGGGGAACCACGGCAGCCGCCCGGCGGTGACACCCCAGAGGTAGCGCAGGGCGTTTCCCCGCCCTGCCCGCGGGAACAGGCAGACATGCAGCCGCGGGTCGGTCAGCCGGGCGTCGGGCGCGCAGACGAAGCGCCCCCCGTAGAAATGCCCCTTGGCGACGATGACGGAGGCGACCTCCACCGGCTCCGCGCCGTCCACCGCCACGCGGTAGGGGCCGCCGCCGCCCGCGGCGATCCGGGCCAGCGTTTCCACCGCATAGGCGCCCTTGCCGATCAGCCGCTTCAGCCGCGTGTCCACCCGCTCGACCACGCGGGCGTCCAGGCCGGCGCCGGCCATCATGGCGAAGGCGCGGCCATTCGCCACACCCAGATGCACGGGCAGCGTGCACCCTTCCGCCAGCACCCGCGCCACGCCCTCCGCATCCAGGGGCAGGTCCAGTTCATGGGCCAGCACGTTGGCGGTGCCCAGCGGCACGATGCCCAAGGGAATCGTCGTCTCCCCGCCTCCGCGCGCCCCCAGCCCGTTGACCACCTCGTTGATGGTGCCGTCGCCACCCGCCGCGACCACCGCGTCGAAAGCGCCGGGCGCCACCGCGCGGGCCATCGCCTCCGCGTCGCCGCGCCCGCTGGTGGCCCGAAGCGTCACCGTGGCCCCATGGCGCTGCTCCAGCAGGTCCAGCACCGCACCCAGACGGCGCGCCCGGCGTGCGCCGGCCACCGGGTTGTGGATGACCAGAAGACGCCGCCGGGTCGCCGCGGCCGGCCCGGACGCCTCAGGCACCGATTCGCCCACGTCAGCCATACCGCCCCCCAATATGACCATCCTGTTTCAGTTTTGATAAAGTCATTTATCGCCTTTGTTGCACTGATAAGAAGTCTTATTAAAATCATCGGCCTCAACAAATGCGAACACTCGAAAACATTGTCAAGGCAATGACCCGCGGATATAGGGAAAGCGTTTCACCGAAACCTTGCCGGAACGGCGATGGAGCGGGGCATGAGCGCATCACGCGACGTCAAGCGATACCGCAGCATCTGGATCTCCGACATCCATCTGGGAACGCGGGGATGCAAGGCGGAGTATCTTCTCGATTTCCTGAAGCACAACGAGTCCGACCACCTCTATCTCGTCGGCGACATCGTGGACGGCTGGCGTCTGCGCAAGACGTGGTACTGGCCGCAGGCGCACAACGACGTGGTGCAGAAGATCCTGCGCCGGGCGCGCAAGGGCGTGCAGGTCTATTACATTCCCGGCAACCACGACGAGGCCGCCCGCGATTACGCCGGCCTGCAGTTCGGCGGCGTCCAGGTGGTCGAGGAGATGATCCATGTCACCGCCGATGGGAGGCAGCTTCTGGTCACCCACGGCGATCGCTTCGACGTGGTGGTGAAATACGCCCGCTGGCTGGCCTTCATCGGCGACAACGCCTACGTGGTCCTGCTCCAGGTCAACACGCTGTTCAACTGGGCCCGCCGCAAGCTGGGCTTCCCCTACTGGTCGCTGTCCGCCTTCCTGAAGCACAAGACGAAGACGGCGGTCGAGTTCATCGGCAACTACGAGACCGCGCTGGGCGACGAGGCCCGGCGCCGCAAGGTGGACGGGGTCGTCTGCGGCCACATCCACACCGCGGAAATCCGCGACATGAAAGGAATTCTCTATTGCAACGACGGCGACTGGGTCGAGTCCTGCACCGCCTTGGTCGAGCATCCCTGCGGCCGGCTGGAGATCATCGATTGGGCGGCGGACATCCGCCGGCGCGCCGCAACGACGCTGCCCGCCCGCATTCCGGCCAAGGAGAGGCCGGAGAATGTGAAGGAGAAGGCGGCCAAGGAGTCGGTTGCGGCGTGAACATCCTGATCGTCTCCGACGCCTGGCTCCCCCAGGTCAACGGCGTGGTGCGCACCATCGGCACCGTCCGCTCGGAGCTGGAGGCCATGGGCCACCGCGTCGAGGTGATCGGCCCCGACCGCTTCCGCACCGTGCCCATGCCCACCTACCCGGAAATCCGGCTGGCGCTGGGTGCGGGACGGCGGCTGAACGCGATGATCGACGCGCTGCGCCCCGACTGCATCCACATCGCCACCGAGGGGCCGCTGGGCTTCGCCGCCCGGCGTTACTGCCTCCACCACGGCCGGCCCTTCACCACCGCCTACCACACGCGCTTTCCCGAATATGTGCGCGACCGGGCGCCGGTGCCGCTGGCCCTCAGCTACGCGGTGGTGCGGCGCTTCCACAAGCCGTCCTCGGCGGTGATGGTGGCGACGCCGTCCATCGAGAACGACCTCGCCGCCCGCGGCTTCACCAACATCCGGCGCTGGAGCCGCGGCGTGGACACCGAGCTGTTCCGGCCCCGCGCCAAGGGCTTCCTGGCGCTGCCCCGCCCCATCGCCCTCTATGTCGGGCGCGTGGCGGTGGAGAAGAACCTGGAGGAATTCCTGAGGCTCGACCTGCCGGGCAGCAAGCTGGTGGTCGGCGACGGCCCGGCGCGTGCGGAACTTCAGCAGAAATACCCGGGCGTCCATTGGGCCGGCGCCCGCCATGGCGAGGAGTTGGCGCAGCATTACGCCGCGGCGGACGTCTTCGTCTTCCCGTCGCGCACCGACACCTTCGGTCTGGTGCTGCTGGAGGCGCTGGCCTCGGGCGTGCCGGTGGCCGCCTACCCGGTGCCGGGCCCCCTGGACGTGGTCGACGGCTCCGGCGCCGGCTGCCTGGACGAGGATCTGAAGGGGGCGGTCGAACGCGCCCTGACCATCCCGCCGGACCTGTGCCGGGACTATGCCCTGAACTTCTCCTGGCGGCGCTCCGCCGAGCAGTTCCTGGCGAACCTGCGCCCATTCACCTGAGAACGACATGGAGCGGGGCTGGCACGCGGCCGGTCCCCGCCCATTCCGATCACGCGGCGCGGATGCGCTGCATGAATAGGTTCACGCTCTCGCGAAGGCGGTCGGACTCGCGATGCAGATTGCCGGCGGACCCCAGCACCTCCTCGGCGAGGCTGCCGGTCTCCGACGCGCCACGGGTCACTGCACCGATGGTGTCGGTCACGCTGCGGGTTCCGCGGGCCGCCTCCTGAACGTTGCGGACGATCTCCTGGGTGGCGGTGGTCTGCTGCTCCACCGCGGCGGCGACGGTGATGACGATGTCGTTGATGCTGCCGATGGTGGTGCCGATCCCGCTCAGCGCCTCGGCGGAGCCGCGCGCGACCTCCTGGATGCTGGCGATCTGGATGGAGATGTCCTCGGTCGCCTTGGCCGTCTGGTTGGCGAGGTTCTTGACCTCCTGCGCGACCACGGCGAAGCCCTTGCCGGCCTCCCCGGCGCGGGCCGCCTCGATGGTCGCGTTCAGGGCCAGCAGGTTGGTCTGCCCGGCGATGCTGTTGATGAGTTGAAGCACAGCGCCGATCTTCTGGGCGGCGTCGACCAGCCCGTTCACCGTGGCGTTGGTCCGCTCCGCCTCGGCCACCGCGCCGCGGGCGACCTGCGACGACTGGGCGACCTGCCGGCTGATCTCGGCGATGGAACTGGTGAGCTGTTCGGACGCGGCGGCGACCGTCTGCACGTTGGCGGACGCCTGCTCGGCGGCGGCGGCGACGGCGAGCGACTGCCGGTTGGTGGCGGCGGCGATCTGGGCCATGCGCTGGGCGTTGCCCTTCATCTCGTCCGACGCAGCCACCGTGTTGTCGGCGATGCCGCGGACGCTGCCTTCCAGGCTGTCGGCGAGCTGGTTCAGGATGGCGCGCTTGCTCTCCTTCTCGGCCGCCGCGTAGGTCTCCAGCAGCACCTCGAGGTCGAGCCAGGCGACGCGGCCCAGCGTGTCGCGCAGGGCTGCCCGCTCCGCCGCCTTTCTCGATCCGAACAGCGATCCGCGCCCTTCCGCCGCGTCGAGCCCCAGTTCGCGGACGATGCCGCTGGACACCGTGTGATGGCAGATGGCCACCGCATAGCCCGGCACGCCATGGTCGTAGAAGGCTTTGGCCAGTCGGTGAGCGGACTCAAGAAAACCCGGACCAAGGTCCCCCGAGACCACGCGGGTCCAGTGGGCGACACGCGCGGCATGCACGTCCGGCAGGGTCAAGGCGTCGCGGATTTCCGGCCAAGCGGCGAAGGTGCCATGCCATTGCTCCAGCAGATGAGGCAGGCGGTGCTGCGCGAAGTCCCGGTTGGCGCGCAGACGCGCGATGTCCGCTTCGGTGATGTTGAAGGCCCGGAGCCGGTTTTCCTGGCCGTCACGTTCCTGTACGCCCGCCATGATGTTATCACCCTGAAATATTGAAGGCCGACGCATTGCCCGCCTTCCTCGAAGTTGCCAAGGTTTCTACGCCAGCAGGATGGCAGCGGATTGCTTCAAAATTATCATAAGAGGTCCCAAAATCGTCATACCCTGGTATGCGATCCGCTCCCATCCGGCCATCAGCCTTCCGGCGGGCCTTATCGCAAAGCCTTACCTCTGCCACAGCCGCCCGTGCTAAAGTGGTGGTGACCGCGGCCGGGAAACTTGGCCGCGTTGGTTTTTGTTGGATGGCGTTTCGACCCGCATGCTTCAGTCACTCTACCGCGGCTTGACGACCCTCGCCGGGCCGGCGGTTCGTCTGTATCTCGACCGGCGGCTGGCCGCCGGCAAGGAGGACTCCGCCCGTCGGGGGGAACGGTTCGGCACGGCCGCGCGCCCGCGACCGCCCGGACGGCTCGCCTGGATTCACGCGGCCAGCGTGGGGGAAGCCAACTCGGTCCTCGTCCTCATCGACCGCCTGCTCGACGAGACGCCGGACCTGACGGTCCTGATGACCACCGGCACGGTCACCTCGGCGGAGCTGATGGCCCGCCGCCTGCCGGAACGCGCCTTTCACCAGTATGTGCCGGTGGACCTGCCGGCGGCGGTGGACCGTTTCCTCGACCATTGGCGCCCCGATCTGGTGCTGTGGACGGAATCGGAGATCTGGCCGAACCTGCTCGGCGCCGTGCGGGCGCGCGGCATTCCGGCGGCGCTGGTCAACGCCCGCATGTCGGAGCGCTCCTTCAACCGCTGGCGCTGCGCCTCGGGTCTGATCACGCCGCTGCTCTCCACCTTCCAGGTCACGCTGGCCCAATCGGAGGAGGACGCCGACCGGCTGCGCCGGCTGGGTGCGCGGGGCGTCGTCAGCGTCGGCAACCTGAAATTTTCCGCCGAGCCGCCGCCCGCCGACCCGGCGGCTCTGGCGGCGCTGCGCGAGGCCTGCGCCGGACGCCCCGTCTGGCTGCTCGCCAGCACCCACCCCGGCGAGGACGAACTGGCCGCCACGGTGCACGAGGCGCTGGCCGACCGCCTGCCCGGCCTGCTGACCCTGCTGATCCCGCGCCACGCCCACCGCGGCGCCGACATCGCGGCGCTGCTGCGCGGGCGCGGCCTGACCGTCTCGCGCCGCGGCGAAGGCGCCCTGCCCGCCGCCGCGGACGCCGTGCACATCGCCGACACGATGGGGGAGATGGGGCTGTTCTACCGGCTGGCCCCGGTGGTCTGCATGGGCGGTTCCTTCGTGCCCCACGGCGGCCAGAACCCGGTGGAACCGGCCCTGCTCGGCTGCGCCGTCCTCTACGGCCCGCACATGTGGAACTTCACGGAGATCACCCGCCAGCTCGAAGCCGCCGGCGGCGCCCTGCCGGTGGCCGGGGCGGAGGCGCTGCCCGACGCGGTCGGGCGCCTGCTGGCCGACGAGGCCGCCCGCGCCCGCGTCGCCGCCGGGGCGACCGCGGTGACCGGGGGCAACCGGCGGATCGTCGACCGCGCGCTCGCGGCGCTCGCTCCCGTCCTCGGCGCCGGACGTGTCCGGCCCGCGGCATGAGGACTCCCGGCTTCTGGTACGGGTCCGGCGGGGCGGCCGGAGCGGCTCTGGGCTGGGCGCTCGCCCCGCTGGGCGCGCTCTACGGGCTGGCCGGGCGGCTGCGCATGGCGGCGGGTCACCCGGAGCGGGCCGCGGCCCCGGTCCTCTGCGTCGGCAATCTGGTGGCGGGCGGCGCCGGCAAGACGCCGGTCTGCATCGCCGTGGCCGAGGCTCTGCGCGCCCGCGGCATCGCCCCCGCCTTCCTCACCCGCGGTCATGGCGGGCGCGAGCGTGGCCCGCTGGCCGTCGATCTCGGCATCCACGACTCGGCCGCGGTGGGCGACGAGGCGCTGCTGCTGGCCGCCCACGGCCGCTGCTGGGTGGCGCGCGACCGGGCCGCCGGGGCGCGGGCGGCGGTGACCGCCGGCGCCTCCGTCCTGGTGATGGATGATGGCTTCCAAAATCCCGGCCTCGCCAAGGATCTGTCGCTGATCGTGGTGGACGGGGCGGTGGGCTTCGGCAACGGCCGTCTCATTCCCGCCGGCCCCCTGCGCGAGCCGGTGGAGCGCGGCCTGGCCCGCGCCGGGGCCGTCGTGGTCATGGGCGAGGACCGCACCGGGGTGGAGCGGCGCTTGGCCGGCGCCCTGCCCGTCCTGCACGCCCGCCTGGAGCCGGTGGAAAGCGCCCGCGGGCTGGCCGGACAAACGGTCCTCGCCTTCGCCGGCATCGGGCGGCCCGAGAAGTTCTTCGCGACGCTGGAGGCGCTGGGCGCCCGCGTGGTGGAGCGCGCCGCCTTCGCCGACCACCATCCCTACCGCCCCGAGGAGGTGATGGCGCTGGTCGACCGCGCCACCGCGCTGGGCGCCGTGCCGGTCACCACCGTGAAGGACGCCGTCCGCCTGCCGGAGCCCCTGCGCGCCCTGGTCCGGGCGGTGCCGGTGCGCGCCGTCTGGCGGGACCCCGCCGCCCTCGACCGCCTGCTCGCCCCCCTTCTAAGCGGGCTTCCGACTGGAGTTCCCAATGGCTAAGCCGCGCGGCCCCCTGGTGTCCTGGCTGACCCGCCGGGTCGGCTACCCGCTGGAGGCCGTTCTCGTCCACGGTTTCTGCGGCCTGTTCCGCGCCCTTCCGGTCGACCGCGCCTCGGCGCTCGGCGGCTGGATCGGGCGGACGGTCGGCCCGCGCCTGCGCGGCACCCGCACCGCCCGCCGCAACCTGGAGCGGGCCTTCCCCGAGAAATCCCCCGCGGAGATCGACGCGATCATCCTCGGCATGTGGGACAATCTGGGCCGCGTCATCGCCGAATACCCTCATCTCGACGCCATCGGCGCGTACGGCCCCGGCGGGCGGACCGAAGTGATCGGGGCGGAGCACATCGACGCCCTGCGCGACGACGGCAAGGCCGGCATCCTTGTCTCGGGCCATTTCGCCAACTGGGAAGTGAAGCCCGTCTGCTCCCGCAAGATGGGATTGGAACTGGCGGTGGTCTACCGCGCGCCCAACAACCCCTATGTGGGACGGCTGCTGACTGAACTGCGGGGGGCCGCCGGCGGCACGCACATTCCCAAGGGGCCTGAGGGCGCGCGCACGCTGATCCGGGTGCTGACCAAGGGCGGGCATGTCGGCATGCTGATCGACCAGAAGATGAACGACGGCATGCCCGTCCCCTTCTTCGGGCGCGACGCCATGACCGCCCCGGCAGCGGCACAGCTCGCCCTGCGGCTGGGCATCCCGCTGGTGCCGGCGCGCACCGAGCGTCTGGACGGCGCGCGCTTCCGCATCACCGTCCTGCCGCCGGTCGAACCGCCGAACAGCGGCGACCGCAACGCTGATGTGCGGATTTTGATGGAGCGCCTGAACACCCTGTTGGAGCAATGGATTCGCGAGCGCCCCGCCGAATGGCTCTGGCTGCACCGGCGCTGGCCCGACTGACGGAGAAAGTCCCATGGCCCTGCCGCTCGACCCGCATCTGCTTCAGCTCTACCTCGTCGCGGCGCTGGTCCTGACGCTGGCGCCGGGACCGGACTCCCTGCTCGTCCTGTCGCGCAGCGTGATGGACGGGCGCAACGCCGGGGTGGTCGCCACCGCCGGCATCACGCTGGGCAACCTGATCCACGCGCTGCTTGCCGCCGCCGGCATCTCGGCGCTGGTCGCCGCCTCGCCGGCCCTGTTCGACGTGCTGCGCTACGCCGGCGGGGCCTATCTGGGCTGGATCGGCGGGCGGGCGCTGTGGAGCGCCCTGCGGACCGGCTTCGGCCGGCGTGGCGGCGCGGAGGAAATTGCCGCCAAGCCCGAGTCGGCCCCGGCGCACCGCGTCTTCCTCCAGGCGCTGCTGACCAACCTGCTGAATCCGAAGGTCATCCTGTTCTATCTCGCCTTCGTGCCGCAATTCGTCGCACCGGCGCTCGGCCACGTCGCGCTGCAGATATTCCTGCTCGGCGCGATCCTCGGCGTCATCGGCGGCCTCTACCTCCTGGGGGTCGCGGCCCTCAGCGCCGGTGCCGCGCGCCGCGCGCTGTCCAGCGTGCGGGTGCGGGCGGTTCTGGACGGCGTCGCGGGGGTGCTGTTCCTGGGCTTCGCGCTGCGCCTGCTGCTGACCGACCGGCGCATCGCCTGACGGCAAATCCGTCAGGCGGGAAAAGACGTTGCGGAGTCAGTGGACGAGCGTGGCCGGGGGTGTCATAGTGCCGCCCGCGTTTAACCGGCCAGCCCGTCCGGCCGAATGGCTTACCGACCGCGAGCGACGATGAGCGAGAAGATCTCCCTGATCACCTGGATGGCGAACATCCACATCCGGTTTGTCACCTGGCGCCGGGGCAACAAGGTCGGCACCGACCGCTTCGGCAACACCTATTACCGCTCCCCGAGCGCGATCGCCGGCGTCAAGGAACGCCGCTGGGTGATCTATGCCGGCGAGCCGGATGCCTCCAAGGTGCCGCCGGAATGGCATTCCTGGCTGCACCACACCACCAAGGAGCCGCTGCCGGAAGGCAACAGCGCCTTCCACAAGCCGTGGCAGAAGGAGCATCTCCCGAACCTGTCCGGCTCGCTCCAGGCCTACCGGCCGCCCGGGCACCAGTATGCGGGCGGGCAGCGCGTGCGCGCCACCGGCGATTACGAACCCTGGACTCCGGGCTGAGACGCCCGCGCGGTCCCTTAGGAATCCCTCATGCGCCGCAATGTGATTGAAACCGTGCTCGGCGGGGTCGTCCTCGCCGTGGCCGGCTTTTTTCTGGCTTTTGCCTACACCAGCGCTGATTTGCGCAAAGTGAACGGCTACGCCCTCACCGCCAATTTCACCAGCATCTCCGGCCTGCAGAGCGGTGCGGACGTGCGGATCAGCGGCGTGAAGGTGGGGTCGGTCACCGAACTGACGCTCGACCCGAAGAGCTATCAGGCGGTCGTGCACATGTCGATCCACCCGGACATCAAGCTGCCCAAGGACACCGCGGCGGTCATCGCCTCGGAAAGCCTGCTGGGCGGCAAGTTCCTGTCGCTGGAGCCGGGCGGCGAGGAGGACATGCTCAAGCCGGACGGCCGCGTCGAATACACGCAGAGCACCCCTGGCATCGAACAGCTCCTGGGCCAGGTCATCTTCTCGCTGCAGAACATGAGCAAGCCCGGCCAGGAGGGCGGCGAGCCGCCCAAGCTGTAAGAGCTGCACAACGAGACGACGAACGAAGGGGCCTCTCGGCCCCTTTTTTCGTTTGCTCATCCACTTTTTCCCAACCCCCTTCGGAACAGCCGCGGCCACGCTGCCGTTTCCCTCCGCAGACCCAACACGGCACACCCATCACGCCAGACTCATCAAAGGAGATCAGCGATGAAAGCCCGTTTCCTGGTTCTCGGCCTCGCCCTGCTTGCCGCCGCCTGCGGCGTCAATACCGAGGAGAAGGCCGCCAGCGGCGCTCTGGGCGGGGCTGCGGCGGGCGCCGTGATCGGCGGGCCGGTCGGCGCGGTTGTCGGTGGCGCCGCGGGTGCCGCGGGCGGCACCGCCACCCAGAAGATCGAGGAGAAGGAGGGCACCGCCGGTCCGTCCACCACCAACGCTCCCTACGGCGGCACCCGCCCCAGCGGCAGCATCACCCAGTGAGCGGCGCCGACAAAGTGGCCACGGAGTAGACGGGGAGACGCTTCCGGGCTAGAAGGCTGTCGGGTTTCGGCCCACGCCGTTCGACATCACGGAAGCGATCCCCAGTGACGACGATCCCAGTGACGACGACTCCGAAAAGCCTCATCGGCCCGATCGGTGGCAAACGCGTTCGCGGCGCGGCCCTGGCGGCCGCGCTGCTCTGCCTTCCGGCCCTTGGGTTGACCAGCCTGACCGGCCCGGCCGCCGCCGCCCCGGTGCCGGAGGAGATGGTCGGCCGCTCCGCCGCCAAGCTGCAGGGGCTGGACAAGATCACCGCCCGCACCTCCACCTTCACCATCGCCGTCGGCGAGACCAAGGCGCTCGGCAGCCTGCGCATCACGCTGCGCGCCTGCAAGGAGAACCCGCCGATCGAGCCGCCGGAGACCGCGGCCTTCCTTGAAGTGATCGAAAACAAGCCCGGCGAGCAGGCCGAGCCGGTGTTCAGCGGCTGGATGTTCGCCTCCAGCCCCGCCCTGTCGGCGATGGAGCACCCGATCTACGACGTCTGGGTCCTGTCCTGCGAGGGAGACTGAGCCCAGCCCGGGGCCCTGTCCTCAGCCCTCCGCACCCAGCAGCGCCGTGATGGCCGCCTCCTGGTCGACGCCGCCGAAGTCCGTCGGCACCGCCAGGGCGGCGGCCAGCCGGCGGCGGTACTCGGCGCGCGGGATTTCCATGGCGCCGAACTGGCTCAGATGCTCCGTCACGAATTGCGCGTCCAGCAGCGTGTAGCCCGCCATCCGCAGCCGGGCGACCAGATGCACCAGCGCCACCTTGCTGGCGTCGGTGACGCGGCTGAACATGCTTTCCCCGAAGAAGGCGCCGCCCAGCGCGACGCCGTAGAGGCCGCCGACGAGTCGGCCGCCGCTCCAGCATTCCACGCTGTGGGCGCAGCCGCGCTCGTGCAGTTCGGTGTAGAGGCGCAGGATGTCGCCGTTGATCCAGGTCTTCGGACGGTCCGGCGTCGGCTCCGCGCAGGCCTCGATCACCGCGCGGAAGGCCGTGTCGAAGCGCAGCGCGAACGGGCCGCGCCGCACGGTCTTGCGCAGCTTGCGCGGGACGTGGAAGCCCTCCAGAGGCAGAACGCCGCGCCGTTCGGGATCGAACCAGTACAGCTCCTCGGAGTCGGCGTTCTCCGCCATCGGGAAAATGCCGGCGGCGTAGGCGCGCAGAAGCAGCGATGCGGACAGTTCGATCATCGCGGACACTATAGCCGTTTGCACCCTCGCCCCCGCAACGTTATCTCAGCGCACCACTTCCGCGCGACAGGCGGCTCCCACCATGGTATGCAACGTGAGGGCGTTTTCTTAGAAGGAATTCCAGCATGAAGACGGTTCTGTCAGCCATCACCATCATGGTGGTTGCGCTTCTCTCGATGACTGGCGCGTCATGGGCGCAGCGCAAGGCGGAGCCCGGCACCTTCGACTACTATGTGCTCAGCCTGTCCTGGTCGCCAACCCACTGCGCCAAAAATCAGGGCGACGCCGACCCCGACCAGTGCGGGGTGGAGCGCAAGTTCGGCTTCATCGTCCATGGCCTGTGGCCGCAGTACAGCAACGGCGGCTATCCGGCCACCTGCACCCGCGACCGCACGGTCCCCCGCGCCGTGGTGGACGCCACCATGCCGGTGATGCCCAGCGTCGGGCTGATCGTGCACCAATGGACGAAGCACGGCACCTGCAGCGGCCTGCCCGTCACCGACTATTTCGCTCAGGTCCGCAAGGCCTTCGCCAAGGTGAAGATCCCCGAGGCGCTTCAGGCCCCGAAGTCCGACCTGTCGGTCCCGGCGACCCAGGTGGAACGCCTGTTCGTCCAGGCCAACCCTGGGCTGGAACCGGAGTCGGTGGCGCTGGTCTGCTCCAAGCGCGACGTGGCCGAGGTGCGGCTGTGCCTGAACAAGGACCTGTCCTTCATGCCCTGCGGCGCCAAGGTGGTCGACCGCTGCCGCCGCGACGCCCTGCTGACCGCGGCGCCGTGACGGGGGGAGGATTCTTGCGGGCAACAGGGTTCCCACGGATTTCACGGATTTAAGCACGGATAACACGGATTTCTTTGGGCTTGCTCAGCGCACGCTGATCGAGCAGGCCGTACTGGGTGCAAATATGAAAATCCGTGAAATCCGTGCCCAGGTCCGTGAAATCCGTGAAGACCTTGTCATCCGAGAATCCGGCACCCGCACGAACGAAAGAGCCCTTCCTCCCCACCAGGGAAGAAGGGCTCTTTTCATTGACCCGCTCGGCGAACCGTTCGGCGGCTTACTTCTTCATGCCCATCAGCTGTTCGAGCCAGTGGATGTCGTAGTTGCCGTCGATGAAGGCCTGCTGCGCGATGATGCGCTGGTGCAGGGGCAGCGTGGTGTCGACGCCGCCGATCACATACTCCTCGATCGTCCGGCGCAGCCGCATCAGGCACTCGTTGCGGGTGGTGCCGTGGACGACCAGCTTGGCGATCAGGCTGTCGTAGTGCGGCGGGATGCGGTAGCCGTCGTAGAGCGCCGAGTCGACGCGCACGCCCAGGCCGCCCGGCGCGTGGTAGCCGTCGATCTTGCCCGGCGACGGGATGAAGGTCTCCGGATGCTCCGCGTTCACGCGGCACTCGATCGAATGGCCCTGGAAGCGGATGTCCGCCTGGCCGTAGCCGAGCGGGGCACCGGTCGCCACGCGGATCTGCTCGCGCACCAGATCGATGCCGGTGATCATCTCGGTGATCGTGTGCTCGACCTGCAGGCGGGTGTTCATCTCGATGAAGTAGAACTGCCCGTCCTCGAACAGGAACTCCATCGTGCCGACGCCGCGGTAGCCGATGGCCGCCGCCGTCTTGGCCGCCAGATCGCCGATGAAGGCGCGCTGCTCGGCGTTCAGCGCCGGCGACGGGGCCTCCTCGATGACCTTCTGGTGGCGGCGCTGCACGGAGCAGTCGCGCTCGCCGAAATGCACGCAGTTGCCGTGCTCGTCGCCGAGAAGCTGGATCTCGATGTGCCGGGGCTTGCCGAGATACTTCTCGATGTAGACCTCGTCGTTGCCGAAGGCGGCGCGCGCCTCGCCACGGGCGAGCTGGTAGGCTTCCTTGAGCTGGTCGGGGTTGCGGGCGACCTTCATGCCCTTGCCGCCGCCGCCCGCCGCCGCCTTGATGAGGATCGGATAGCCGGTCTCGCGGCCGATCTTCTCCGCCTCCTCCAGCGTCGGCACCGGGCCGTCGGAGCCGGGGACCACGGGAAGCCCCTGCTCCATCACCGTCTTCTTCGCGGTGACCTTGTCGCCCATGATGCGGATGTGCTCCGCGGTCGGGCCGATGAAGGTGAAGCCGTGCTCCTCCACCATCTCCGCGAACTGGGCGTTCTCCGACAGGAAGCCGATGCCGGGGTGGATCGCGTCCGCCCCGGTGATCGACGCCGCCGACAGGATCGCCGGAATGTTCAGGTAGCTTTCGCGGGCCGACGCGGGGCCGATGCACACGCTCTCGTCCGCGAGGCGGACGTGCATGGCGTCGGCGTCGGCGGTGGAATGCACCGCCACGGTCTGGATTCCCATCTCGCGGCAGGCGCGGTGGATGCGCAGAGCAATCTCACCGCGGTTCGCGATCAGGACCTTCTCGAACATCGCCAAGGGATGATCCCCGCTCACTCGATGATCATAAGGACTTCGCCGAACTCCACCGGCTGGCTGTCGGAGACCAGGACCTCGACAACCGTGCCGCCCCGCGGGGCCTTGATGGGGTTCATGACCTTCATCGCCTCGATGATGAGGACGGTCTGGCCGGCCTTCACCGTGTCGCCGACGCGCACGAAGGGCGTGCCGCCCGGCTCGGCCGCGGCGTAGGCCGTGCCGACCATCGGCGAGGTGATGGCGCCGGGATGGCTGACGGGCTTGCCCGCCGGGGCGGCGGCCGCAGCCGCAACGGGGGCGGGAGCGGCGACCGGAGCGTGCACGGCCACCGCCTGGGCGGCCGTCGGGCGGGTGACGCGGATCCGCTTCTCGCCCTCGGCAAACTCGATCTCGCTCAAGCCCGTCTCACGCAGGAGATCCGCGAGCTTGCGGACCAGATCGCCGTCGATGTCGAAGCTTGCCATGGTGTTCGTTTTTCCCGTGTTCCTTAGTCGCGCTCGAGGATATTCGCCATGGCGTCCAGCGCCAGCAGATACCCGTGAGGGCCGAAGCCGCAGATCATCCCCTTGGCCACCGCGGAAATGTGCGAGTGGTGGCGGATGGCCTCACGCTTGTAGATGTTGGAGAGATGCACCTCGACGATCGGCAGCTCGGACAGGATCAGCGCGTCCATGATGGCGACGGAGGTGTGGCTGTAGGCGCCGGCGTTGATGACGATGCCGTCATGCTCCGTCCGCGCCTGCTGAATCCAGGAAACAAGTTCGCCCTCGTGGTTCGACTGCCGGAAGTCGATGGCCAGCCCGAGCTGTTCGGCGCGTTCCTGGCACGCGCCTTCCAGATCGTCGAGCGTCATGGAGCCATAAATGTGCGGTTCGCGCACGCCCAGCATGTTCAGGTTCGGTCCGTTCAGGACCAGAACGGAAGCGTCGATGGCCACGGGCCACGCCCCTTTTCCAAGATCGAGTCCGCGCGTTTATAGCACTTTGCGTCGCGCTGGCAATGCCGCATGGTGCAGACATTATGCCCATTCGGCGTGTTCTGCCTCCTTCGGCGCCAAACGCCTCACGGCGCGGCGGACGGATGGCGGCGCAGGAACTCCTCGATGGCGCCACCGTCCTTCAGCGTCTTCAATCCGGCGTTGAAGGCGGCCAGGATCGCCGCCGCCTCCGGCAGCGAGCGGGAGAGAATCAGGTGCTGCCCGGGGACGGGCCAGCCCCCTTCCCTCTCCCGCGGGCGCCCGCTCACTCCGCCGCGGCGCGGTTGCGCCGCCCGGCGGGGTCGGTGAACAGGTCGTTGATGCGCTGGACATGCTCCGCCACCGCCTCGCGGATGGAGAAGATGCGCTTCTCGGCGCCGCCGCTCCAGCCCACCGGCTTCCTGCGGAAGATCGAGCGGAAGAAGCGGGTGTTGCGCAGGAAGCCCTGCTGGAGGTTCAGGTCGACGTCGCCGTAGCGCTCCGGCAGGCTGCGGGCGACGCGGCGGGCCAGGAAGGAGCGCAGCCAGAAATGGCCGGCGCCGAACAGACCGGCCAGCACCACCAGCGCGACCAGCACGCCGATCGGCAGGCCGCCCGCCCAGACCGGCTGCGACTGGGTCAGCCAGGTCAGGAAGGCCGACACCGTGTCGCCGCCGGCGAGGCTGGCAATCCCGCCGAACAGCAGGGCGAGCAGGGCCAGCCACACCGCGTCGCCGATCAGCACCAGCTTGCGCCAGCGCTTCATCGCCGCGGCGAGCTGCGGGACGATCTCGCCCTTCAGCTCCTTCACGAGGCTGTCGATCATGCCGACGATGCGGTAGGCGCGGGCGACCTCCACCTCGTTGATGCGCACCTGGAGTTCGGCGAGGTCGGAGTCGCGTCGCGCCTCGTAGCGGGCGCGCACCGCGTCGTCGGCGATGGCGACCGCCGACTTGCTGTCGTAGAGCGCGTAGAAGCGGCCCGACACCAGACCGGCCTGGGCGATGGCGCGCTGCCAAGCGCCGAACACCGCCTCCAGATTGTCTTCCTTCGCCGTGGTGTCGATCTGGTTCAGGATGTAGCAGACCTTGCGCGCGTCGGCGCGGTCCACCGTCTTCGCCACCAGATGCTTCAGCGTGTCCTGCATCGCCCCCGGTTCCGGGTGGCGTCCATCGAAGAAGACCAGCACGAGGTCGGACAGCTCGACGATGTGGTCGACCAGCCGCAGCACCGAGCGGCGCTGGTCGTCGGCGTCGAAGCCCGGCGAGTCGATGAAGATCTTGCCGCGCGCCCGGTCACCGGACAGCGTCTTCAGTTGCAGGTAGTTGTCGATGCGCTTGCCCTCGCCCGCCGCAACCTTCTCGATCTCGTCGGCGATCCGGTAGAAGGGAAAGCGCGGGTCGGCGTTCAGCGCGGTGCCCGGCAGGGCCTCGCGCCGGGTTTCCGGCCCGTGGCAGATCACCGTGAACTTGTCGTCCACCGCCTGGTTGCCGGTGTTCTGCAGCGGCGCGCCGAGATAGCCGTTGAGGAAGGTGGACTTGCCCGCGGAGAAGGTGCCCAGCACCGCGATCATCGGCCACCAGGGGATGCGCGTGGTCAGCGACTCGTGCGGCCCCAGCAGGCCCAGCCGGACCAGCACCCGGTCGAAATTGCGGAAGGTCGGAATGACCGGGAGGAGGTTCGGGTTTTCCGCGCGGAGATGCGCGTCCAGGGCGGCGAGGCGCTGCTGGAGGGCTTGCCTGGGGGTCATGGCCGGCCGGGTCCCGTCTGCTGTGAATTGGGGTGACGTCTCGTGTCGGAGGCATTCTCTAGCACGAGGCGCCGTAGCGATGGACAGCGAAATCGCCGTGACCGGAAACGCCGTGACGGCGGCGCAGCATCGGTCCTATCCTGACGCCGTCGTCCTATTCCAAGCATGACCGCGAAGGGGCAGGCCAGTGACGCAGGGACCGCAGGGCCACGGCGCCCATCACCACGATCACGAGCATCATGAGCACGGGCATGATCATGAGCACGGGCATGACCACAGCCACGGACATGCCCACACCGCGACGGTGACGGCCGACAGCGAGCGGCGGATCCTGCTGGTCCTGCTGATGACCGCCAGCCTGATGGTGGTGGAGGTGGTCGGCGGCGTCCTGTCCGGGTCGCTCGCCCTGCTGGCCGACGCCGGGCACATGCTGACCGACGCCGCGGCGCTGGCGCTGGCCTGGCTGGCCTTCCGGCTGGGGCGGCGCCCGTCCGACCGGCGGCGCAGCTTCGGCTACCATCGGCTCCAGGTCCTCGCCGCCTTCGTCAACGGCCTCAGCCTGTTCCTGCTCTCCGCCTGGATTTTGTGGGAGGCGGCGCAGCGGCTGATGGAACCCCAGCCGGTCCTGGGCGGCACCATGATGGCCGTGGCGGTGCTGGGCGGGCTGGGCAACCTCGCCGGTTTCTGCATCCTGCACCGCGGCGACCGCGAGAACCTGAACGTCCGCGGCGCCGCCCTGCATGTGCTGGGCGACCTGCTCGGCTCGGTGGCGGCGGTCGCGGCGGCCGGCATCATCCTGGCGACCGGCTGGACACCCATCGACCCGATCCTGTCGGTGCTGGTCGCCCTGCTGATCCTGCGCGGCGCCTGGGAGGTGGTGCGGCAGAGCGCCCACATCCTGGTGGAGGGCACGCCGGTCGGCATCGACGTGGACGAATTGCGCCGCGCCCTGCACGAGGCGGTACCGGCGGTCACTGACATCCACCACGTCCATGTCTGGTCCCTGACGGCGGAACGGCCGCTGCTGACCATGCACGCCGTGGTGCCTCCGGGAACCGACCGCGACTCAGTGCTGCGCGATCTGGTCGAGACCCTGCGCGGACGCTTCGGCATCGGCCATGCCACGGTCCAGGTCGAAACCGGCCCCTGCCCGGACGGCCGGGAGATGCACCACGCGGCCTGAGGCGCCTCTTCTGTGACCTTCTGTGGTCGGCTGGATCGGAATCGGTGCCTGAAACGTTGCTTTCGGCATGACTGCCGAAAACGACGCTGACACCGACACCGATTCCCTGCGCCTGACCGCGGAGGAACTCTCCTTCCTGCTCAGCGATCCGCAGAGCCGCGCGGACCGGGAGGAGCGCAACGCCCGCGCCAACCGCGCCCGCACCGAGCGGCGGCGCAGCGACCCCGCCTATGCGGAGCGGCTGCGCAACGAAGACCGGCTGCGCCAGCGGCGGCACCGCGCCAAGGCGGCCATCGGCCGGCCCGAGCCGCAACCCGAGCCGCCCGTTCCCCTGCCGGCCCTGTCGGCGGCGGACGCCCTGCACCGCCTGGAAGCCCATCTGGAGTCCGTCACCACCCCGCAGGCGGCCCAGTTGCGCCGCCGCCCGGACGCGTTGCGGCGCTACGCCGCGGCGTTCGAGCTGTACCGCAGCCTGTCGGAGCGGGGGGAGCGCCCGACGCGCGGCGCCCTCGCCGCCGCCTTCGCCGCACGGCTCGGCGTTGCTCTCACCCCGTCGCAAATCCAGAAGCTGCGCGATCAGGTCGAGGGTTTCGCCCGCCCGGGAGGTCCCTGGTACCCCGGCTGAGCGGCGGCCCGCGAAGGCCGATACAGGGCGTCACGCAGTCCAGCCCTTACGGCCTCTGTTCGGCCGGCAAACGGTCGTTAACGCGCTATTAACTATGAATTAAGGAAGCGTTAAGGCTGTTCGGGGGCTACGCCACGCTTGGCAATCCGCGCCGGAGCGCTGCGTGACGGTCTGTATCGGGCTTTGCCATCGCTCTAGAGGTCGGTCGGGGCGTTCGGCACAGGCGGCTCGGACTTCGGCAGCGCCCGTTCGACCGGCGGCGGATTGGGCAGTGCCGGACGGGACCGGTCGAGCCGCCGGATGACGATGTCGCCCTCCGGCGTGACTTCGGGGGGAGCGAACATCGGCACCTGCCGCACCCAGCCCTCCAGAGCCTTCATCAGCAGTTCAACCCCCTGGCGGGCTTGCTCGCCCGGCGTGCTGGGCGTGCCCGGAGTCGATGGCGCGGTGCCGGGCGGAGGCGGCGTGTCGTCGGCGCCTGCCGGCACCGTCCACAGGGCGCCGGCAAGGAACAGAGGCGCCACGAGACTTACGGGGATGAGGCGGCGCGCGGTCATGGGTTCGTCACTCCCGGTTGATGGATGAGGCCGGTGTGATGGCCTACCCTGACAAACGTCCGCGCCGCCCTTTCCATCGCATGCTTTTTAGCGTGCTCCGATCAGAACTCCTTCCAATCATCCTCGTCGGCGGAGGCGCGCTGCAGAGTCGCCGAGGCCGTCTTGCCCGCCGCCACCGGACGGGCCGCCGGCGCTGCCTTGCGCGCGACCGGCTTGGCGGGGGCCGGCTTGGTCGGGGCGATGCTGCGCCGCAGAGCCTGGGATGCCCCGCCATGATGGACGGCCGGAGCCGCCGCGAACGCCGCAGCGTCCAGCTTGAAGAAGCTGACCAGCGAGCGCAGGTCCGTCGCCTGGTTGGCGAGCGACTGGGCGGCGGCGGTGGTTTCCTCGACGAGCGCGGCGTTCTTCTGGGTCATCTCGTCCATCTGCGAGACGGTGGCGTTGATCTCGTCGAGCGCCGCCGCCTGCTCCGAGGAGGCGGAGGCCATCTCGGCGATCAGCCCGGCGACCTGCTGGACGCCCGACACGATGCCCTCCAGCGCGTCGCCGGCCTTCTTGACAAGCTCCACCCCGTCCTTCACCTGGCTGTCGCTGTCCAGGATCAGGCCCTTGATCTCCTTGGACGCCTGGGCGGAGCGCTGGGCAAGGTTGCGCACCTCCTGGGCCACCACGGCGAAGCCGCGCCCG
>NZ_JBHSLC010000011.1:103399-263971 GCF_042657465.1 Azospirillum himalayense
TGATCTTGCGGCTCGACGCCTCGATGCGCTTCATCGCGTCGATCGCCGAATCCGCCACCGTCCCGCCGGACTCCGCGGCGGTGCGGGCGTCGGCGGCCATGCCGTTGGCGCGCTGGGCGTTGTCGGCGTTGGAGCGCACCGTGGCGCCCAGCTCCTCCATGCTCGCCGCCGTCTCCTCCAGCGAGGAGGCTTGCTGCTCCGTCCGCTCCGCGAGGTCGCTCGACCCCAGCGAGACTTCGGAGGCCGCGCCGGAAATCGCGTCGGTGGCGCGCAGGATCTGGCCGACGATCTCGCCGAGCTTGGCAGAGGTGGTGTTGACGTCGGTCTTCAGGGTCTGGAAGGCCCCCTGGTAGTCGCGCTCCACCCGCTTGTTGAGGTCGCCCTGGGCAAGCGCGCTGAGCACCGCGCCGAGGTCGGCGATGACCGCTTCGACCGTGTCGGTCAGGCGGTTGATGCCCTCCGACATGGTCCGGTAGAAGCCGTCCTTGCCGGTCAGGTCGAGACGGCGCGACAGGTCGCCCTTCGACACGCCGTCGATCAGCGCGGCGATCTCCTCGCCGATGGCGGTCTCGCGGGCGCGCTGCGCCTCGTCGGCGCGGCGTTCGGCCTCCAGGCGTTCGCGCTCGGCCTCGTCCATCGCTTTCTTCTGGATGGCGTTGTCCTTGAACACCTGCACCGCTTGGGCCATCCGCCCGATCTCGTCGCGGTTGGCCAGCGCCGGGATGGTCACCGTCAGGTCGCCGCCGGCGAGGTTGGTCATCGTCTCGGTCATCGACACGACCGGCTTCACGATGGACCGCGCCACCGCCCAGGCCAGCAGCAGGCCGAACAGGAAGGCGCCGGCCGCGATCGTCATGTTGGCCGACAGGGTGCGGTCCATGCTGCCGGTGGTTTCGGCGAGCACGGCGTCACGGTCCTTGCCCTCGATCGCGACGGTGCGGTCGGAGAGGTCCGCGAACTCGACGCCGCGGGCGCCCATCACGTCGACCAGCCGGGTGTTTTCCAGCATGACGGCGGCGGTTTCGCGGAACAGCGAGACGTAGCGGTCGGCCAGCTGGTCGGCGGCCAGCGCCGCGGCCCGGCGCGCCGGGTTGTTCAGCCGCTCGGTCGCCCGGCGGATGGCCTCACCGAAGGCGTCGTCGCGGGCCGATACCTCCGTGATGATCGACTCGTTCGGGCTGGTGAAGAAGCGCGATGCGGCCAGCCGCGCCATCAGCAGCTGCTCCTGCGCGAGGGCGGCGTTGGCCGCGGCCTCGTGCTCGCCGTCGGCGATCAGGGTGGAGACGAGCTGCGACACGGTCTCGCGCGCCTTCTCGCCCGCCGGGACGAGCTGCTCGGCGTAGAGGCGGTCGCGGCGCAGGCGAAGCTCCGCCAGCGTGTTGAAGTCGGTCACATAGTTGGCGAAGACCTGATTCATCCGCTCCAGCAGGGCGCGGCGCTCGCCGGTCGTTCCGTCGAGCGCGCCCCGCAGGTCCTTGACGAGGGTCGCCTGGACGGCGCGCACCTGATCCGCCACCTTCGGGTCGCCGAACGTGTTGAAGGTCAAGGCGAGGCGGCGCATCTGGGCGACCTGCGCGTCGATGGAGCTGACCTGGATCGAGTGGTTGCTCACCGCCGCATAGGATTCGAAGCCGGACCGCGCCACCCCGAGGCCCCGCACACCGATGGCGACCACCACCGCCAGCAGCAGCAGCACCACAAGGAAACCGAAGTAAATGCGGGTCCCGACCTTGAAGCGCCCCGCCAGACTGCTTGTCTGCATCACCTGATCCTTTGATTGCGACCCGGCAGCGCCGGCAAGCGTCGCCGCCGACCATGGCCGCCGTCCGTCCATGCCGGCCCGACGCTTCGGACGCAGCACAGACTGTGGCGCGAACTCTATCGCCTCCGACCTATCCGAATTTGATTATCAAAATGTTTCCACACCATGCCGGGATGTCGAAATCACCGCAGATTGAAATATCCATTCGCTTGACCCGCCTGAAGAGTTCAATCGTTTCCAATTTGGCGCGGCGTGCAAGCGCGCAACCACCACGCGCGACGCCGGCAAGGCGCCGCAATCAGCGCCTTCAACAAATCAGGTTGCAAGGGAGCGGGAGAATCCATAGGCCTTCATATCTGCCCAAATCATGACCAGTTCGCAGTAATTTCAGAGATTCCTCTTGCGCACCGAAAAGTTCTATGTGAACAATCGCCTTAACATTCTCAAATCGTCCATATTTATTCGCAAGCATTGGAGTTCCGGGTCCATGAGCGAACCAGCGGTACGCAAAAGAGGGCGACGCGGATCGCCCGAATCCTGGTCGGTCGATGCACATGTCGGGCAGCGTGTGCGCATGCGCCGCACCTTGCTGGGCATGAGCCAAGAAAAATTGGGCGAGGCCATTGGCCTGACTTTTCAACAGGTGCAGAAATACGAACGCGGCTCCAACCGCATTTCGGCCGGCACGCTGTATCGCCTTGGACTGGTTCTTGACGTTCCCGTCAGCTTCTTCTTCGATTGCTACGACGATACGCAGCCCCCCGTTGGAAAACCGGCCGCAACGGACGAATCCCGGATCATCGACAGCGCGATCAGCCGCCGCGAAGCCCGCATGCTGCGCCTGTGGCGGGCCGCACCGGACAGCGTGGGGGACGAAATTCTCTCGCTTCTGGGCTCCCTGTCGCCCCATCTGCGTGACGCGCGGGAGGAAGAGACGCGGGAAGACGAGGATGGGGCGCCGGCGCACACCGCATCACCTGCCGCCGCGCCGAGACACCGCTTCGCCGGGGATGGAATCGTTCTGACGGTCCCGTCACCCTCAAGGGCCGAACCGAAGGCCGGCCCCGCGGCGGCCGGCGGAATGCCGGGCAAAATGGCCCTGAAAGCCGCGGCCACCCGCGTCAAGGGCGATGCGGCACCCGGTGGAAAGCGGCGGCGTCACGGCGCCGTTTGGGACCCGGCGGATATCTACCGCGCCGGAAAGGCACCCACCGGAAAGCCCAGCAAGGCATCCACCTGACGGCGGAGCGTCGGCCCGCCCGCGAAAAGCGGGTGGGGCGGCGCCATCAGGCACCGCCCCCATACCGGACAAGTTCGGAAAATCAGGATCAGAAGCGCAGGATCGCCGCGGTCGAGGCACCGGACGGCAATTCCTCCTTTGTCACCACATGCACCTCGCCGCCGCGCAGGAGCGTCTCGGTGGCGGCCTCCTCGACGAGGTCGATGGCGCCGTCCGTCTCATGATGCAGCGGAAAGGCCCGGTGATAGTCCTCCCGGAAGTGCCCCCAGACCTTGTCGTTCTCGGCAACCAGAAGAACCCCGACCCGCCCTTCGCGCGCCGCCACCATAACGTCCTCGGCCCGTGTCGTCGTCCGCTCCGCCGTGCTGCGGTCGCCGTAGAGGGCGTTGAACCGTTCCACCGCCGTCCGCCGCGTCGACTCGAACATCGGCCGGACCACGGCGTAGGCGCGGCGGTGCAACTTGTCGACGTCCATGGCGTCGGGGTTGGTCACGACCCCCTGTTCGTGAATTCCCTGAAGATGGGCGTCCTTGCGCAGGTGCCCCTGGATCTCCTCGTCGGCGGCCAGGACGAGCGGGCCGCGGAAGGGCTTGAGATGATCGCGCACGCGGCCGGCGACCCGCCCGAGATACTCGATGAGATGGGTCTTGCGCAGTTCTTCGGGGTCTTCGCCGAAGTTGTGCGTCTTGACCATGGACACACCGCCGCGGTCCGTGCGGTCGGCATGGCGGGCCGGCGGGGCCGAGTGCAGGTTGTTCTCGTAGTTGGTCTCGGCATGGATTTCCGCCACACCCTGCGGCAGGCCGGCGTCCTCCTCCGCGATGCCGTGGCGGGTCGCGCAGAACAGGCGGGCCCGTCCGGCGCTCACCGCCAGAATCATGAAGGCCCCGTCGTCGGCCAGCAGCGGCAGCAGGGGCCGCAGCGTGAAGCGGGAATTGACGACGGCCTCCTCCGGCAGTTCAACGGGCACGCGGTGGATGGCCGACACGCCCTTGGCCAGGAAAATCGCCAGCCCACGGTCCATATGACGCCAGAACTCGCCCTGCTCCAGCAGGTCGGACGCCGGCTTGAGAAACGCCTCGGCGTCGGGCCGGCGCAGGCCGTGCTTCTCGCACAGCTGGTCCTGTGCCTTGGCGAGCAGATTGCGCAGCCGGATCACGTCTTGGCGGATGTCGCGCCCGGCGATGTGGGTGGGCAGGAAGATGGACACCGCCGGCGCGGCATCGACGGTCAGGAGTCGTTCCAGATCGTGTTTGCAGAACATCGCCTTCGTCGCCCTTCGTGTTGCTCGTTCGGGGAATTCCGATTGGAGCAACCGGCGCGGCGGGCCATGGTTCCAGGGTGCCTATCGACTGGGCAGGCGCCCGGAACACGGCGTACGGCAAGTCAGCCTATGACGCTGGCGGCGATGACGTCACCCGGTCATGGGCCGACGTTACCAGGTGCGGACCGGCCCGGTGTCGATGTGCACGAAGCCGCTGCGCGGGTAGTAGCCGACGCCACCGGCCTCCATGCCACGGGCTGCGGTGGCAATTGCCTTCAACTCGACATCCGGCAGCATCACGTCGATGGCCATGCCGCGGGTGTGGTAGCTTTCCTTCGCCACCCCGCGCGAGCGGCGGCGGGCCATGGCGTTGGTGCGGCGCGACCGGTAACCGCAGATGACGCGGAAGGGCTCGTCGCTGTCCAGCGTCTGGTGCAGACGGGCCAGCACGTCGAACAGGCGCGGGTCGTAGCGGCCGACCTGCTTGGCACGATGGTCGCGCAGCAGCACGTCCAGCTTCTTCAGCGCGTCCGGTCGATAGGTCCCATCGGCCCAATAGACGCCGCTGAATTGTTCGTTGGTGTTGATGTTGTGCAGGGACAGGCGGCGGACGCCGCCGGCCAGGGGAGCCGCAAGGGCCGGTGCGGCGGGCACCAGGGCCGGAACGGCAAAAGCGGTCAGAGCGGCGGCGGCGAAGGTCAGAAACCCACGGCGGCCGGTCTCGCGCCCATTCATCGGCGCGGCACGGTCGTCATTCCCCAAAAGCATCACTCCCTATGCATTTTGGTGATCGGGCCGCACCGTTCCAGCGCCGGACGGCCCCCTATGGATTGTTCGAATAAGACCAAAATCTTGTGGTCATAGCGAACGGCTATTCCCTATAGGCTAGGGCTTGACCGGGATCAACCCGAAAATGGCCCGAATCGGTTACAGATCGGCCTCCGATCACCCATGGTCCCGGCACCGCGATACCATCGTCGCCTGGCCGGAGGCCGTACGCCGATTTCCCGACCCTGCGGACGCGTGTCACCGCCTCGCCGCGCGGCGGTTCCCGTACTACATTCGATAGAAAGGACAGGGGATCGGACCTCCTGCCAGCTGAGGACGGATCATGCACACATCCCAGACGCTTACCGACCAACGACGCCGGCCGACGCCGGTCCTGGCCGCGCTGACGCTGGCGCTGTCCGTGTTCGCCGGCACAACAACCACCCAAGCCAACGCCGAGGCGGCCCCCTACCGCGACACGCTGACCGGATGGGCCGACCGGCTCGATGCTGCTGCGACGGTGCTGGAAACCGATCCGGAGCGCCCCATCACCCGCATCGGGTCCGGGCCCCTTCTCAAGAAGGGCACCAGTGGCGAGCGCGTGGAGCGGCTGACGCAACGCCTGGCCGAGCTGGGCTTCCTCGACCGGGCGCGCCAAGGCGACCTGTTCGATGACGAGGTCGACACCGCGGTGCGCGCCTTCCAGTTCAGCCAGCGCATGAAGGTGGACGGGCTGGTCGGCGGCGGCACGCGGGTGGCGCTGGACCGCAGCCCGCAAGAGGCGGCCGCCCAGATGCGGCGCAGCGCGCTGTCCATGCGCGCCTTCCGCGATACCGCCCCGGACACCGTCATCCTGGTCAATCTGCCCAGCCAGACCACCACGCTCGTCCGCGACGGGGAGGAGGCGCTGACCATGCGCTCGATCGTCGGACGCCCGTCGCGCGAGACGCCGCTGCTCCAGGATCAGATCACGCATGTGATCGTGAACCCGACCTGGACCGTGCCTCCCACCGTTTTGAAGGAGGACAAGCTCCCCCTGCTGCGGGCCAAGGGCACGCCGGGCATCGCCAACGCGGTGGTCTATCTGGACGGGGCCCCTGTGGAGCCCGCCGTCGTCGATTGGCGCAACGTCTCGCCGCGCCGCGTGCGGATCGTCCAACAGCCGGGCGACCACAACGCGTTGGGCCGCTACCGTTTCAACATGACCAACCCCTACAACATCTATCTGCATGGCACCAACGAGCCGCGGCTGTTCGACCGTGAGATCCGCACCGTCAGCTCCGGCTGCGTGCGCCTGGAGGACGCGCGCGGCATGGCCGAGGCGCTTCTGGCCGCCGAACATGTCTCGACGGCGAGGCTCGACCGCATGCTGGACCGGCAGGAACCGCAATGGGTGAAGCTGACCCAGCCGGTGCCGGTGCGCTTCGTCTACTGGACCGTGACGGTCGACGAGCGCGACGCCGTCCGCCTGCACCCGGACATCTACGACCTGAACGAGGATCCCGTCCCCACGGCCGCGCCGGACCCGACCGGTCCGACCTCGGCCGATCCGATGCCCCCGGCCCAGAGAGCCTGAATTCAAGGAAGTCCGTTCCAAGAAAAACCATTCCAAGAAAAAAGCCCCCGCCGATTGGCGGGGGCTTTCTCGTCAGGTGGCCCGCAATTCGGTGTCGGACCCGGACGCCCGCCAGACCTTCGAGGCGGTCGGGCCGGTGTCGCCCGCGGTTTCCACATACTTCACCGGGTCGCCGGTCTTGAGCTGGTCCATGTCGACGTTCAGGCAGCTGTTCCGGTGGAAATAGAGCTGCGTCCCGGTGTTGGTCGTGATGAAGCCGTGATCCTCGGTCGGGTTGAGCTGCGAGACCCGGCCCGGCTGTTCCGGATCATGGACCTTCACGTCGCGGCGCATCTTGTCCTTGTATTCCTTCAACTGCCGCTCCGCGGCTTCGAAGGCGTCGCGGATCGAGGTGCGAGCGTCGGGGTTGGCGTAGCGCTCCTTCGCCTTGTTCGGCTTGCGGCTGACCACGATGTCCTGGCCCGGCACCATCAACTCGATGTGGACGTCGAAGACGTTGCCGGTCTTGTGCTGGCGATGCTGGGCTTCCACGGCGACCCGCATGCCGACCAGCCGGTCGAACAGCTTTTCCGTCTTCTCCGCCCGTTCGCGGATGTAGGCCTCCAGCTCGGGCTGGGAATCCATGTTGTGGAAGGCGATTTCCAGGTTCGTGTCCATGGGGGTCCTCTCTAAGCACGACGTGAGGAAAGCGGTGGGAGCCGCCGTCAGGAGTCGCGGGCCTGGCCGGGAATGCGGAATTCCTCGCCCTGGTCGGCGATGCCGGGCATCTCGCCCTGGCTTTCCATGCTCAGCACGGGTTCGACCGGCTCGGTCCGCTCCGCGGTGTCGTCGGGACCGCGCGCCGGATTCGGGCGCAGGGTGTCCCGGTAATTGTCCTCGATGGCGATTTCCTCGCTCGCCAGTTTCCAATGGTCTTCGGCGCGATCCTCCGGACGGCCTTCACGCTCCCAGATCTGGTGAGCGCGCGCTCTGATCCGGCTTTCCAAATCATCCGCCATCCGGGCTGCCTCCTTTCCGTTCTTGTTCCGCGCCGCCCGCACCCTGCTGTGGGATAGGGCTTTGGGCCGGGCGCGCTCCCCGTCAACCGCGCCGGAACACCGAAGGTTCCTCCCGAAGGGATGATCGGAGCGGGCGAACCAATGGAGGCCGCGCCGTTTGAATTAATCCCGAAGGGGTGGTATTCGACGACGGCGACGATCCGGAGGAGAAACGTGTGAATCGGCCTGAACACGGACGCTCCCTCACGTCCTCCCTCCTCACGGGCATGCGCCGTTTCCGCTCCTCCCTGTTCGCGTTGCCGCTGGCCGCGGGAGTGCTGATGGCGCTCCCGGCAGGCGCCGCCCGCGCCGCCGATGGACCATCGCTGCTGCAACTGGGCCTCTTCCAAAGGGAAGGGGATGCCTGGTGGGCGTGGGACAGCCTGCGCCGCCGCTCGCCCGATCTGGCGGACGGCCTCAACCCGGCGGTCGTTCCGCTCGACGCGCGGCGCCAGGGCGAGGGCGTCGCCCTGCGGGCCACCGCCCCGGTGGGGCTGGACGTGACGGCGCTGTGCCGCCGCATGCTCGGCGCCGGGTTCGGCTGCCTCGTCCTTGACGCCCCCCCGTCCGCGGCGCCGCCCGCGCCTCCCCTGCCCGCGCCACCTCAGGCATCGCCCCAAGCACCGGAGACCAGACCGCCCGCCGACAGCGCGCAACTCCCCCTGCCCCGCCCCAACGTGGACGGCAAGGCCGACGGCGCGATCACCTACCCCCCGGAAGCCGCCCGGACCATGGCCGCCATCGAAAAGTCGGTGCGCCGCAAGGGCCGGCTGGGCGCGGTGATCCCCGACACGGCGCTCGACGTCATGCCGGCGACGCTGAAGGAGGAGGGTTGGAACCTCTGCGCCCTCACCTTCGACGACGGGCCGCACCGGGTGGTCACCCGCCAGATCCTGGACGTGCTGAACCGCGAGAAGATCCCCGCGACCTATTTCCCGGTCGCCAGCGTCGCCGAGAATCAGGGCGAGGTGATCCGCGACTTCATCGCCGCCGGGCACGAGATCGGCAACCACAGCCTGACCCACGCCGACCTGCGCGCCATGGACCCCGAGGCGCAGCGCCACGAGATCGCCGAGGCCAACCGCATCCTGCGCGGGTTCGGCGCCAACCCGGTGCTGTTCCGCCCGCCCTACGGGCGCTACACGCCGGATTTGCTGGCCATCGCCCGCGAGGAAAGCATGAGCCCGGTGCTGTGGACCGTGGACACCCGTGACTGGCAGGTTCGCGACCCCGACCGCATCGTGCAGCATGTGAAGACCGAGGCCGGGACCGGCAGCGTGCTGCTGCTGCATTCCACCTACCCGTCCACCCTCAACGCCCTGCCCCGCGTGATTGCCGCGATGCGCGCGAAGGGCTGCGAATTCGTCACCCTGTCGGAATGGATCGAGCGGATGCACCAGATCGCCACGCCGGCCACGACCATGGCGCCGACCCTTGTGAACGCTGGGGTGAACGCTGGGGTGAAGGCCGGGGAGAGGGCCGGCGGTACGCCGCTCCGCACCGCCAACTGAGCGGAGCCGGGGGCCGACGCCGGGCGCCCCCTTACTTTCCGGTCTTCTGCTTGCGGATCTGCAGGTATTTGCGGATGGTCGCTTCGACCTCCGGCGGCAGCATGTTCCAGGCGCCCGACACCGAACCGCCCTTGACCTCCTCGATGGTCACGGTGGCGGCGAAGGTGAACTTGCCACAGGCGTCGTCGATCCGCACGTTTATGCGCGCGGTCTGGCTGGGGATCAGGGACCCGTCGAAGCCGGTCGCCACGAAGCCTTTGTGGCTAAGCCCCGCCAAGGGAAAACTCTTGCTGTCGAACTCGATCACATTGGACGGGCCGGCGGACGCGTTGGGCCGGCGTGGCGCCGCCCTCTTCTCATCCTTGACGGTCACCTTTAGAAAATCGAACAACCCCATACGCAGCCCCCGCCGAACAGCGCCGTCCATCGCCACGGCGTCATCACTTTATGCGCGGACTTGCAAAAGGGGGCAACCGGGATTTCCCTGAACGGCTTCGCTTCAACCTTGGGGCGAGACCATCCCCCTCCGCCGCTCCCGTCCGGCGGACACGGCGTCCAGCGCCTGCCGGATGCTCAGCAGGGCGAAGGGCAGCAGGATCGCCAGGACCGCGGCCATGCCCACCGCCACCGTCAGCACGCCTGCCATGTCGGCCCCGCCCAAATGGGCGCCAAGGGTCAGCAGCAGATGGACAATCAACCCGGTCACCATTGCCGCCGCCAACGCCGGAACGGCAAATCCATTCGTGCGTCGGCCGCGTGTTTCACCGGTCGCCGCGCGCCATGACCACCGTGGACGCGCCGCCGGGCAAGACGTCCCATAGACATCCAGCATGGGCACTCCTCCCGTCACTGCTTATCCGGCACCGGTTGGATTGGGGCAACACGGTGGGATGAGGCGCGACCACTATAGCGGCAAAAATGCGCGAAGCCTAAAATCTGAAGTACTTATTCTGATTGGCCGGCCCTCCCGCCAAAGGTTATGGGCCGGGGAACGCTCCCTTCACCTCCCGCGTAGGCTCTCCACAGAGTCTGTGGATAACTGTGTTGACAAGGCCCGGCTTTTCCCGATTCGAGTCAAGCGAGACAAGGCCATAGCGCGAATTGCCCAAATTTTGAGCATGTCACACAAACCATTGAAATGCATTGCCTTTCCCGATTTCGGAGGGTGTTGCAGCGCTCACGCCTGTCAATTGGATTCTGCCGCCCGACAACCCTCGCGACGATTTCGCGCGGGCCTGTGCCCTGTTGACAACTGGATGCCCGGATTCCCCGCAAGAGGCACCCCGATCCCACGGCGCCTCCCCCCGACCGGCGGAAATTGTTTGCCCCACCATCCATTCGACGGTGTTACATTCCGGCGTGGAGGCCTTGGGTCAGGGTCACGGTGACGGCGGTTCCACCGCCCGGCTTGCTGAAAACGCGGATGCCTCCACCCATGCGATCGACCAACGCCTTGCAGATCAGCAGGCCGAGGCCGCTCCCCACCTCCCCATCGGCGCCGGGCGCGGCGTGGTGCGGATCAATGCGGAACAGATGGGGCTGCAGGTCCTCCGGGATGCCCAGCCCGTTGTCCTGGACCCGCACGGTCACCCGGCCGTCCGCCAGGGCGGCTGACAGCATGACCATGCTTCCCGAGGGGGAGAAGCGCACCGCGTTCTCGACCAGATGCTTCAGCACGGTGCTCAGCGCGGACAGGTCGCCCAGCACGGGGGTGGCGACGATGCGGTTGACGATCAGGATGTCGCGGGCACGGGCGCGCGGCGCCAGTTCCTCCAGCACGTCCTGGAGCAGTCCGCCCAACTCATAGCTCCGCAGATCGAACGGCACCTGATTCAGCTGCAGCCGGGACCACAGCGACAAATTCTCGATGGTCCGCATCATCTGCCGCCCGGCGTCGCTGCACAGCGCCGCGTAGGCGCCGAGATGCGTGGTCCCCTGGCCGTGCCCGCCATCCGGCGGACCGGGAGACGCCACGTCGGAGGAGATCATCTGCGTCGCGCCCAGGATGGCGCTCAACGGGTCCTTCAGCTCCTGGCAGATCTGGCCCAGGAAGCGGTTCATCCGCGCGACCGCGTCTGCCAGTTGGTCCACCCGCTGGGCGCGCTGCGCCTCCTCCTCGAAGCGGCGGGTGATGTCGGTGACGAAAATGCAGAAGCCCGGCGCAGCCCCCCCGTCCTCGGCATCCAGCCGCGAGTCGTTGAAGATCGCACGGAGCGGCGCCCCATCGGAACGGGTCAGGGTGACGTCGTAGCTGCGGTGCGGAGTCAGGTCGCGGATGGCCGCCTGCCGCTCCAGGACGCTCCGGCTGTCCTCGGCCATATAGGCCAGCAGGTGGGTTCCAACCAGCTCACCGGCCCGGTAGCCAAGCAGCGCGCACAGCGCCGGGTTGACACCGACGATGACCAGTTCGCGATCCACCACCCAACAGGCCTGCGCGCTCTGGTCCAGAATCCGTCGGCCCAGGCGGTCCCAATCGACCGCCGGACGCGCGGGCTTCGACAGCAGTGCCAGCATGACCCCTCCCGTCATCATCCTGTGCGGGTCGGTCACACGGCCGTGTGTTCGTGCGTTTTCTTTTCGACCCGCCGCCAATGATAGGCACGGGTGACAGAAACCTTCAACAGAATGTGGGTTTCGCCGATGTTATAGAGCCGTCATCGATGCGCGCTTTTTCCGCGCCTCCGCTTTCTGTTCAGTAACCAAGCGGCATTCGCGCCCTCTCTCCTTAAGTTCTTATGACGCTTTTCATAGGCTTTGCGGTGAAGCAGCCGGCCTTAGCGATCCTCGGCCGTCGCCGCCCAGCAGCGCAGAACCTCCGCCACGCTCCAGGCCTGCGAGATGCAGCCGCGCGGGCTGAAGGGTGGCTCGGCGTCGAAGATCTCGGAGATGGTGCCGATCCCCGCCTGATCCAGATGCGGCAGGAAGCCCTGGAGCAGTTCCCGCGCCGCCGCCTTGTCCTCCGGGTGCAGCTTCAGCCACGCATCGACATAGGGGCCGATCAGCCACCCCCACACCGTGCCCTGATGGTAGGCGGCGTCGCGGGCGCGCAGATCGCCGAAGTATTTCGGCTTGTAGTCGCGCTGCCCCGGCGCCAGCGAGCGCAGCCCGACCGGGGTCAGCAGCCGTTGCCGCACCGTCTCCACCACCGGCTCCCAGCGGGCGCGGTCCAGCACCGGGTTGTCGAACGAGACGGCGAAGATCTGGTTGGGCCGGCAGGCGTCGTCGTCCCCCCGCTCGCCGTCCACCACATCGTAGAGGTGCCCGGCGTGGGCGCACCAGAAGCGCGCGTTGAAGGATACGCGGGCCTGCTCCGCCAACTCCTCCAGCGGGCGGGCGGCCTGGGCGTCCCCTTCCTCGGTCAGCCAGCCGGCGGTCAGGCACAGCGCGTTGTACCAGAGCGCGTTGATCTCCACCGCCTTGCCCCGGCGCGGCGTGACCACCCAGTCCTCGACCTTCGCGTCCATCCAGGTGAGCTGGTAGCCCTCCCGCCCCTGGCGCAGCAGCCCGTCTCCGGGGTCCACGGCGATGCCGAAGCGGGTGCCGCGCCGGTGATGGTCGATCACCTCGACCAGCCGGGGCAGCAGCAGTTGCAGCGTGTGCCGGTCCCCGGTCGCCCGGACATAGCGGTTCAGCGCGTGGAAGAACCACAGGGTGGCGTCGGCGGTGTGATACAGCCCCTCGTCCTTGCCGTCGGGGAACATGTTGGGGATCAGCCCGTCGCGGATGTAATGCGCGAAGGTGCGCAGGATCCAGCCGGCCTCCATGTGGCGCCCGGTGGTCAGGGTCAGCCCCTCCAGGCTGATCATGGTGTCGCGGCCCCAGTCGGTGAACCAGTGGTAGCCGGCGATCACCGTGCGCACCTCGTCCCCCTCGGCGCGGGCGCGCATCTGGTCGGCGACGCGGCCCGCCGGCACGAACAGGAAGCTGTCCGCCGACAGCACCAACTCCGCCATCGCCCCCTCGCGCAGCGACGGATGGGCCGTCCCGACGATGCGCCGCCGCCGCTCCTTCTCGAAGCGCAGGACGTCGGCGGGCGGCAGCGCCCACAGCCGCTGCCACGGCTCGGTCGCCGCGACGAAGCTCAGCGTCTGGCCCTGGCTGAGCGAGCCGCTGAAATAGCCGGGCGTCCACAGCGAGCCGCGCGATTCATAGCCACGCTCCGCCTCCACCGGGTAGACGATGTCGCGCCGCGCGCCGCCGTCCAGGGTCAGCGGAAGCTCCGCCCCCTCGATGGTCATGCGCAGCACCGGCAGTTCCGGCCCGGCCCATATCTCGTACTCGTGGCCGCGGGCGGTGACGCGGTAGTCGCGGGCCAACGGCTCGTCCACCGCCGATTCCAGCTTGCGGAAGGCCATCACCGGGCGAAGCCGCAGGCAGATCGGCTGCGGCGCCCTGACCACCCGGTAGGTGACATGGACGATGTTCTGCAGGTGCGGCAGCACGATCTGCTTCTCGATCACCACATCGCCGAATTCATAGCGCCAGACCGGCAGCCCGGATTCCATGCGGAACTCGGCGAGGCCGGAGGGCGCGGCATCGGACGGATAGTTCGGGTCGGGCCACTGGTCCGCCTGCGGGTTGTGGCCGGTCAGCCGCCGCTCGGTGCCGTCCGGCTCGATCAGCACGTCGTTGAGCTGGCTCAGCATCACCACCCGGCCCAGCGGCGCCGGCAGGGCCGCCACCAGAAGCCCGTGATAGCGCCGCGTCACCGCCCCCGAGAGGGAGGAGGAGGCGTAGCCGCCCAGCCCGTTGGCGACCAGCCATTCGCGGGACAGCGCGGCGTCCGGCGCGGACCGCAGGGCGTCGCGGGTGATCTTGCGGATGAAATCAGCCATGGGTCTCCTGAGCGCTCGTGCCGTTGCCTTCGCCCCGTTCCTGGTCCGGAACAACGTCCGTGGCGGCCAGGACGACCGCCGCATGGCCGGGGAGCCGCCAGCCGCCGTCCGAGGTCTCCAGCGGGGCGATGCCGCAGCCGCCGTAGCGGGGGTCCTCGCTGGACCACAGGGGCGTCCAGTCCCTGCCAACCGGCGGCGCCAGCAGCGGTTCCGGCAGGATGTCCAACCGCAGGTCGCGGCCCAGATTGACCAGCAGCAGCCGGTCGTCCCCCGCCCCGCCCTCCTTCGCGCCGAAGAAGCGCAGGAGGAACGCCTCTTCCGCCAGCACGGCGCCGTCCAGCCCGCCGTCGCCCTGGACGCGGAACACCGGGTCCTCGCGGCGCAGGCGCAGAAGGTCGCGGTGCAGCGCCCAGACCTCGGCGTGGGTCTCCCGCTCCGCGTGGTCGAGCGTGCAGCGCCGGAAGGTCTCCGCGTCCTGCGGGCGCGTCAGATGGGCGCGCATGGCGGGGGTGGCGAGGCTGGGGAATTGGGACAGGAACTCCGCCCGTCCCGCCTCCACCTTGGCGGCCAGATCGGGGTCGTGGTCGGCGAAGTAGTGGAAGGGCGCGCTCGCCGCGAACTCCTGACCCTGGAACAGCATCGGCGTGCCGGGACCCAGCAGCGTCAGCGCGGTCAGCGCCCGGAAGCGCCCCGGCGTGGTCAGCGCGTGGATCCGCTGACCGCGGCCCGAATTGGCGATCTGGTCGTGGTTCTGAAGGAAGGTGACGAAGGCCGGGCGCGGCATCCCATGGGCCGGCGTCCCCCGCCGCTTGCCCTGCCAGCGGTACCATTGCCCCTGGTAGAGGAAGCCGTGCTTGACGGCCGACAGCAGTTCCTGCGGCGTGCCGCGGTAGTCGGTGTAGTAGGCCTCGTTCCGCCCGGTCAGCGCGACCCGGGCCGTATGGTGGAAATCGTCGTTCCACAGGGCGTCCAGCCCGCAGCCGCCCTGTTCCACCGGAGTCGCCATGGTGGCCAGCTGGGGTTCGTTCTCCCCGATCAGCAGGGTGCCGCGCCCGCGCGCCGCCTGACGGACGGCCTGCCCGAACTCCTGGATGATGTGCGGGGTGGAGCGGTCGAAGATCTGCTGGGTGGCGTCCAGCCGCAGCCCGTCGAGATGGTACTCGTCGATCCAGAAGGCGGCGTTCGCCCGGAAGAACTCCCGCACCGGGCCGCAGCTCGGGCCGTCGAAGTTGAGCGCGTCCCCCCACTCGTTCTTGTAACGGGTGGTGAAGTAGTCCGGGGCGAAGCGGGACAGGAAATTCCCGCTGGGGCCGAGGTGGTTGTAGACCACGTCGAGGATGACCGCGAGGCCCAGCGCGTGGGCGCGGTCCACGAAGCGCCGCATGTCGTCCGGCCCGCCGTAGAGCCGGGTCGGGGCGAACAGGTCCACCCCGTCATAGCCCCAGCCGAAGCGGCCCGGAAACTCGGCCACCGGCATGAGTTCAAGGACCGTAACCCCCAGCTCCGCCAGACGCGGCAGTTCGCGCGCCGCCGCCGCCCAGGTGCCGTCCGGCGTGAAGGTGCCGATGTGCATCTCGTAAATCACCTGCCCGCGCAGGCCGCATCCGCCCCAGCCGGCGTCGGTCCAGGCGAAGGCGGAGGGGTCCACCACCTGTGACGGCCCCTCCGGCCCGTCGGGCTGGAAGCGGGACGCCGGGTCGGGGAAGGCCGGACCGTCGTCGAGCTGGAACCGGTAGAGGCTGCCCACCGGCACCCCCTCCACCATCGCGGAGAAATAGCCGTCGCCCTCCACGTCCAGCGCCACCGCGCGCTCCTCCGGTCCGACCAGCAGGTGGACGCTGCGGCAGGCGGGCGCCCAGACCCGGGCCAGCACGCGATCACCGGGCGCAGGTTCGACCCCTATCGGACAACGGCGGAGGGTGAAGGCCGAACCGCCGGTCTGCGCTGCATCGGGAGGACTCGACACGGAACGTTCCCACCGCAATGTTTCGACCATCGCCCCCCAACAGGCGCCACCCCTCTTCGTCCCATGGGCGATTCCATTGGTACCGACACCATCCCCCCGGAAAGGTCTTCCGCCATGCCGCACCCCTCGCCGCGCGTCCTGATCTGGAACGAGTTCCGCCAAGAACGCCGGGAGGAGGCTGTGATGGCTCACTACCCCGAGGGCATTCACGAGGCGCTGGCCGCCCCCCTGCGCGCCGCCGGCCTGACCGTGGAGACCGCTACTCTGGACGAGCCGGAGCATGGTCTGACCGAGGAGCGGCTGAACGCGACCGACACGCTGGTCTGGTGGGGCCACCGCGCCCATGCCGAGGTGTCGGACACGGTGGTGGAGCGGGTGAAGCGACGGGTGACCGAGCAGGGCATGGGCTTGGTGGCGCTCCATTCCAGCCATTTCGCCAAACCCTTCGTCGCCTTGATGGGCACCGGCTGCTACCTGAAGCACCGCGTGGCGGCGGAGAAGGAGCGGCTATGGGTCGTCGACCCCGGCCACCCCGTGGCGGCGGGCATCTCCGATGTCATCGAGCTGGACCGGGAGGAGATGTATGGCGAGCCCTTCGACGTCCCGCCACCGGACGAGCTGGTCTTCCTGAGCTGGTTCCAGGGCGGCGAGGTGTTCCGCAGCGGCTGCGGCTGGCGGCGGGGGATGGGCCGAGTCTTCTACTTCCGGCCCGGCCACGAGACCTACCCGACCTATCACCACCCGCAAATCCAGCGCGTGATCCTGAACGCCGTCCGCTGGGCAGCGCGGCCGGAGGGGCTGGAGGCTCCGGTGCGGGGACGGCGGACGACTCCGCTGGAGCCGATCCCGCCGCGATCATGAAATCGTCAGACCCGCTCCCCGAAGCTCTCGGCGGCGGCGTCGATCACCGCAGGGTGGGTGCGCAGCGTGTTCAGGGCCGCTTCCTGCTGGGAATCATCCAGTTCCAGCGTGACGATGACATCGACGGCGCCGCCGCGCTCCGCGTCGCGTTCCTCGCGTGCGGTCTGGACGACATGGCCGCAGCGGTCGCGCAACCCACCGACGATCTCAGCCTCGACGCCGCGCCCCTTCTCCGCCAAGTAGGCGTAGACGATCTTCATGGCCTTCCACCCTTGTTTTGGCCCGTCATTCCGGCCCGCCGTCACGGCGCGAAGACGACCCGCATGCAGTCGTCAGCCTTCTCCTTGAACATGCGGTAGCCCTGGGGCGCGTCGTCCAACGCCCATTTGTGGGTCAACAGGTAGGCGGGGTCGAGGTCGCCCTTCTCGATGTGCTCGAACAGGCGCTTGACGTAGCGCTGGCCATGCTGCTGGCCCATGCGGAAGGTCAGCGCCTTGTTCATCGCCGCACCCATCGGGAACTTGTCGAGAAGGCCGCCATAGACGCCGACGATGGACAGGGTGCCACCCTTGCGGCAGCACTGGATCATCTGGCGCAGGACGGCGGGCCGGTCGCTCTCCAGCCGCAGGGCCTGCTTGCCGCGGTCGTAGAGATCCTCGATGGCCGAGGCGCCGCTGTCCGCCTCCATCCCCACCGCGTCGATGCAGACGTCCGGCCCGCGCCCGCCGGTCATCGCCAGCAGGGCGTCGTAAATGTCGACGCGGCTGTAATCCAGCGTCTCCGCCCCCGCCTTCATCTGGGCGGCGCGCAGCCGGTCGGGGACGCGGTCGATGCCGATCACCCGCTCCGCCCCCATCAGGAAAGCGCTCTTCATCGCCATCTGGCCAACGCCGCCGCAGCCCCAGACGGCCACCACGTCGCCCGGCTTGATGTTGCCCATGTCGGCGGCCATGTAGCCGGTCGGCACGGCGTCGGAGACGAAGACCGCCTGTTCGTCCGTCACCCCTTCCGGCACGCGGAAGCAGTTGGTGTCGGCGAAGGGGACGCGGATGTATTCGGCGTGGCTTCCGGCGTAGCCGCCGAAGGCGTGGCTGTAGCCGAAGATGCCGGCGGTGCAGTGCCCATAGGCTGCCTCCTCGAAGGCCGGCTGGGGATTGGAGTTGTCGCAGAGCGAGAACTCCTCGTGCTCGCAGTGCCAGCATTTGCCGCAACCGATGATCGACACGGTGATCACCCGGTCGCCGCGGTTCAGCCGCGTCACCTCCGGCCCCTTCTCGACCACCTCGCCCAAAAATTCATGGCCGATGATGTCGCCGGCCCGCATGGTGGGAACGTAGCCGCCGATCAGATGCAGGTCCGACCCGCAGACCGAGGACAGGCTGACCTTGATGATCGCGTCCTGCGGACCGAGGATCGTGGGGTCCGGCACCCGCTCCACCCGCAGGTCGTTCACGCCGTTCCAGCAGAGCGCCCTCATCCCGTCACCTCCCGCAATCGCGTGTCGGCCCCGCCTCGCTCGGCCCGCCCGCTCGGCTGGCCCTCGATGGTGGGAAGCTCGCCGACCTCCATGATCCGCTTCAGGCGGCGCAGCGCCTCGCGCGCCTGTTGCTCCGGCGCGGCCCCGAACAGGCGCGACACGGCGTTGCCGCCGGTGCCTCCCGGCGGGTGGTAGGCCAGCGTCAGGCTGACCTCCGTCCCGCGCCCGCCCGGCGCCGGACGGAACAGGACGGTGCCGCGGTGCGGCAGGTCGGCCCCCTCCAGCGTGTGCCAAGTGATGAGTTCGTTTTCCCGAATCTTGTCGAGCCGGCTGTTCCAGACCACCGGAACGCCGCCGGGGCCATGGGCCTTCCAGCGGCTTTCCGTGTCGGACAGGATCTCCACGGCGTCGAGGTGGGGGAACAGCGCCGCCAGATGGCGGACGTTGCGCCAGTGGCGGAACAGCTTCTCGGCCGGGACCGCGATGGTGACGTTCGCCTGGGTGGTCGTCGGCTCCCGGCGCAGCGCCGGCAGCGCGGCCTGCCGCAGCGGGCTGGACAGCGGAACCCCCGCCGCCCCGGCGAGGAACAGCCCGCCGCCGAGCGCGCCCAGCGCCCAGCTTCCCCGCCGCGCCCCGGCGAAACCCAGCGCCGTGCCGCCGAGGATGGCGGCCCAGCGTTCGAGCGTCCCGGCGGAGCCCTCCGGGCGCCGCCCGCCGTCCCGGCCCCTGGTCATTGCCCGTCCTTCTTCTTCAGCAGGTCCAGCTCGTACAGCCCCTTCATCAGGTCGCGGTGCAGGTCGATGCGCTCCGCGATGTCGGTGTAGTGGGTGGCGTCCGGGGCCCGCCCGGCCTCGTCCAGCGCGCGGTCCCACTGGTTTCCGGCGAAATCACCGCGCCCGACGAACATGACCGCGCGCAGCTCCATCCGTTGTTCGGGGGTCAGGTCCTCCAGCATCCGGTTCAACTGGCTCAGCGCGCCGCTGGCGTCGGAAGACAGGATGCTGAGGGCGTCGAGATCGGTCGGGTTCCGCGAACCGCGTTCGCTGGTCTGTTCCCCGAGGTCGATGTTGCGCATTCCCGCGAGGAAACGCTGACGGTCGGCCACGGCCTCGTACGCGAGGTCGGCGGCCTGCTTCACGGTATCGACCGAAATCTGTTTGAGCATGTGTCGCACTTCTTTTCAGTTGCACGGCTTTTCCCGACGCCAACAGCCGGGCCGGGGGTTCGTCGCGGAAGCGGCGGCGGTCAGCCGTCCCGCTTGCGCTGCTCGTCGGAGGCGCCGCGGGACCCACCGGAGCCCGAACCGCGCTCGCGCCCCTGCCCGCTGGACTGGTTCTGGCCGGGCTTGTTGCCGGCGGCCTTGTCCGGGTCCTCATGGCCGGACTTGGCCGCCTTTCCGGCGCCGCCGGACTGGTGCTTTTCCTGCTCGGTGTCGCGGTTGCTGCGGGACATAGGGTTTCTCCCGGTGTGGTTTGTCGGATCGGCGGCGCCCGGCGCTGCAGGGCTTTGCGCGCGGCCCTGATCGCGGGGTCCGTGTCGCGAACCGCCTCTCGGCACAACCGGAGACGGTGCGGCGAGGTTCCAAAGCAACACTCCAGAGCAACAGAGATGCCCGGTGGCTTGTTAATCCCCGCAAGACCTTGGCAAGCCGGAGAACACCCATGCCGCTCCTGTCGGCGCAGATCGGTGACATCGTGGACGAGGGGTTCGCCCCCGTGCGCCTGGAGACCGACCGCGGCACCGTGGACGCCCGCCTCTACGCCGCACCCGATGGCCACCCAGACGGGCACAAGGCGGCGGGAACGCTGGGCGTCATTTGGCTGGGCGGCGTCGGCGGCGGCTTCGACTCGCCGGCCCATGGACTCTATCCGCGGCTCGCGGAGGATCTCAGGCCGGACGGCATTGCCTCGCTGCGCGTCCGCTACCGCAACCCGCGCGCGCTGGACGAGGCGGTCTACGACGCGCTGTGCGGCCTGACCTTCCTGGGCCGGATGGGCATCCACCATGTCGCCCTGGTCGGCCATTCCTTCGGCGGGGCGGTGGCCATCCAGGCCGCGGCCTCCAACCGCGGCGCGGTCTGCACGGTGGTGACGCTGGCGACCCAGGGGCTGGGGACCGACGCGGTGGCGGACCTCAGCTGCCCGGTGCTGCTGGTCCATGGCGAGGCCGACGAGGTGCTGACGCCGATGTGCTCCATCCACGTCCACCGCATGGCGCGCGAGCCGAAGAAGCTGGTCCTGATGCCCGGCGCCGGCCACTGCCTGGACGAAACCGCCGAGGCCGTCTGCCGCGAGGTGCGCGACTGGCTCAAGGCTCAACTGCTGGCGCGGTAGGGCATATCCTCTCCCCCCACGGCGTCCTCCGGGATTAGGCTGCGGCCACCTCCCCGAAAAGCCCGGAGCCTGCCGATGCTCGGCACCCTGACCCTTCTTCTCTCCTGCCAGCTGGCGGGGGAACTGACCGCCCGCCTGCTGCATCTGCCCGTGCCGGGGCCGGTGCTCGGCATGGTCCTGCTGTTCGTCGGCCTGCTGGTCCGCGGCGGCGTGCCGGAGCCGCTGCAAGAGACGGCGGGCGGCATCCTGCGCCACCTGTCGCTTCTCTTCGTTCCGGCGGGCGTCGGGGTGATGGCGCACCTGAACCGGCTGGAGGCGGAGGCCCTGCCCATCGCCGCCGCCCTGCTGGGCAGCACGCTGATCGGCGTCGCGCTGACCGCCTGGGTGATGAGCGTGCTGAGCCGCCGCGGCCCCGACGCCGAAACCGGCAATGGAGAGGACGCGTCATGAGCCCCGATTTCCACGAGATCTGGGTCTATCTCTCGGCCAGCCCGCTCGCCGGCCTGACCCTGACTTTGGCCGCCTATCAGGCGGGAATGTGGGTGTTCGAGCGGTTCGGCCGGCGGCCCGCGCTGAACCCGGTGATGATCGCGGTGCTGCTGATCGCCGCGACGCTGATGGTGGCGGGGATCGACTACCGCACCTATTTCGACGGCGCCCAGTTCGTGCATTTCCTGCTCGGCCCCGCCACGGTCGCGCTGGCGGTCCCGCTCTACCGCCAGTTCCAGCAGGTCCGCCGCTCCGCCGTGGCGCTGCTGGTCGCCCTGCTGACCGGCTCCGCCGCGTCGGCCTTGAGCGCCGTCGCCATCGCCTGGGCGCTGGGCGCGTCGGAGCGCACCATGCTGTCGCTGGCGCCGAAGTCGGTGACCTCCCCCATCGCCATGGGCGTGTCGGAGCAGATCGGCGGCCTGCCGTCCCTGACCGCGGTCTTCGTGATCCTGACCGGGATCATCGCCGCCTCCTTCGGCACCTGGGTGCTGAACCTCGTCCGGGTGACGGACTGGCGGGCGCGCGGCTTCGGCCTGGGGGTGGCCGCCCACGGCATCGGCACCGCCCGCGCCCTCCAGGTCAACGAGGTGGCGGGGGCCTTCGCCGGCTTGGGCATGGGGCTGAACGGGCTGGTGACGGCGATCCTTCTGCCGGTCCTCTACCGGCTGTTCTTCACGTAAGGTCCTGTCCTGCGACAGAAGATTTCATGGAATCGTGGCTTGACAGAGCAAGCCTGCCTGCGCAGAGTGTGGCCCATGACTCGCATCGACCACACGAACGCCCTTCTGCGACTTATCACCCCGGCGCTTTGAGCGTCCGGGTCGTCTGCGTTCGTCTGCCCTGTTCCCTGGTCGAAGTGTCAGTTTTCCCATGAGCACCTGTTGCACGCGCCCATTCGGCACGCGCCCTTGCAGGGTGAAGCGTGTCTCCCGGCTGGGGCCGGGACTGCGACTTAGGAACGGTCGCTGAGCCGCCCGGCAGCTCGGCGACCGTAGTCCCGCCGGTCCCCACACGACACGAGACAACGCCCCGCAGCGAAACCCGGGGCTCCCAAGGGATCACGAAGCGTCATGAACCACATCGCCACCCCCGCCGCCGCCACCTCTGCCAAGCACGAGAAGTACGTCCCCTTCGCCCCGGTGAAGCTGACCGACCGCCAGTGGCCGAACCGGACCATCGAGAAGGCGCCGGTCTGGTGCTCGGTGGACCTGCGCGACGGCAACCAGGCGCTGATCGAGCCGATGGGTCCGGACCGCAAGCGCGCGATGTTCGACGCGCTGCTGAAGATGGGCTTCAAGGAAATCGAGATCGGTTTCCCCGCCGCCTCGCAGACCGATTTCGACTTCTGCCGCGAGATCATCGAGGGCGGCAAGATCCCCGACGGCGTGACCATCCAGGTCCTGACCCAGGCCCGTGAGGAGCTGATCCGCCGCACCTTCGACGGCATCAAGGGCGCCAAGCGCGCCATCGTCCACCTGTACAACTCGACCTCGGAGCTGCAGCGCCGCGTCGTCTTCGGGCTGGACCGCCAGGGCATCGTCGACATCGCCGTCGCCGGCACCAAGCTGATCAAGCAGCTGGCCGCCGAGCATCCGGAAACCGAGATCGTCCTGCAATATTCGCCGGAGAGCTTCACCGGGACCGAGCTGGAGTTCGCCCTGGAGATCTGCGAGGCGGTGATGGAGACCTGGGGCGCCGACGCCGCCAACAAGGTCATCCTGAACCTGCCGGCGACGGTGGAGATGTCGACCCCGAACATCCACGCCGACCAGATCGAGTGGTTCTGCCGCAACATGAAGAACCGCGACGCGGCGATCATCTCCCTGCACCCGCACAACGACCGCGGCACCGGCGTCGCGGCGGCGGAGCTGGGCATGCTGGCCGGCGCCGACCGCGTGGAAGGCACCCTGTTCGGCAACGGCGAGCGCACCGGCAACGTGGACGTCATCACGCTGGCGCTGAACCTGCTGACCCAGGGCGTCGATCCGGAGCTGCGCATCGACGACATCAACGAGATCGTCCGCGTCGCCGAATACTGCACGCAGCTGCCCGTCCATCCGCGCCACCCCTACGCCGGCGAGCTGGTCTTCACGGCCTTCTCCGGCTCGCACCAGGACGCCATCAACAAGGGGCTGAAGGCGCTGGCCAAGTCCAACCACGGCACCTGGGAGGTTCCGTACCTGCCCATCGACCCGCAGGACCTGGGCCGCAGCTACGAGGCGGTGATCCGCATCAACAGCCAGTCGGGCAAGGGCGGCATCGCCTATGTGCTGGAGAAGGATTACGGCATCCAGATCCCGCGCCGCCTGCAGATCGAGTTCTCCAAGACGGTGCAGCGCATCGCCGACGAGACCGGCAAGGAGCTGGCCCCCGCCGACATCCACAACGCCTTCAAGGCCGAGTATCTGGACATCGACGCCCCGCTGGCCCTGATCGAGCATTCGACCGAGCCGCGCGGCCCGAACTCCGGCGCCCGCGTGCTGAACGTGGTCGTGTCGCGCGATGGCGTGGTCAGCACGCTGAAGGGCTCGGGCAAGGGTCCGATCGACGCCTTCCTGGACGCGCTGCGCCAGGGGGCCGGCATCGACCTGCATGTGGTGGACTACCGCGAGCACGCCGTCGGCGAGGGCGAGGACGCCCAGGCCTGCGCCTATGTCGAGGTGAAGACCAACGACGAGCGCACGCTGTTCGGCGTCGGCATGGACGCGGACATCGTGACCGCCTCGCTGCGCGCCCTGGTCAGCGCCGCGAACCGCGCCTCGCGGTAAGGGATTGGGGAAAAGGAAAAGGGGCGCCCGGCTGGGGCGCCCCTTTTTTGTTGGGTGGATGGGGAGTGTCCGAGACGGGCCCCCACCCTGACCCTCCCCCGCTGCGCAGGGGAGGGAAACTCGGCCCTCCCCTGCGCAGCGGGGGAGGGAGGGGACCCACGAAGTGGGGAGGGTGGGGGCAACCAGAACAGCCCCCTCCCCCATCACCCCTCGATGCGCGAGAAGTCCGCGACCGCGTTCAGCGTCGCCCGGATCTGGCTGAGCAGCCGCAGGCGGTTGGCGCGCAGGTCGGCCTGCTCGGCGTTCACCGTCACCTTGTCGAAGAAGGCGTCCACCGGACCGCGCAGGCGGGCCAGCGCCGCCATGGTGCCGGTGAAGTCCTCCTGCGCCAGCAGCGGCCGGGCCGTCTCGCCGGCAGCGGACAGGGCGCCGTAGAGGTCCTTTTCCTCGGCGAGCGTCAGCAGGGCCGGATCGACCGGCTGGTCGTAGGCCTTGCCGTCCTTCTTCTCCTCGATGCGGACAATGTTGCTGGCGCGCTTGTAGGCGGCGAGCAGGTTCGCCCCCTCCTCCGACCCGACGAAGGTCTGGAGCGCCTTCACGCGGGCCAGCAGCCGGACGAGATCGTCCTCGCCGCCCAGCGCGAACACCGCGTCCACGAGGTCGTGCCGCACGCCCTGGTCGCGCAGCGTGACCTTCAGGCGGTCGGCGAAGAAGGCCATCAGGTCGGTGGCGACGCCATCGGCGGCGGCGAAGCCGCCGACCGTGTAGGCGCCGTGCGCGGCCTTGAACAGCTGCGTCAGGTTCAGCCGCAGCCCGTTCTCCAGGATCAGCCGGATGATGCCCAGCGCGGCGCGGCGCAGCGCGTAGGGGTCCTTGGAGCCCGTGGGCTTCTCGTCGATGGCGAAGAAGCCGACCAGCGTGTCGAGCTTGTCGGCCAGCGCCACGGCGACCGACACCGGAGCCGTCGGGCAGGAATCCGACGGGCCGAGCGGCTTGTAATGCTCGGCGATGGCCTCGGCGACCGCCGGGTTCTCGCCTTCGCCCAGCGCGTAGTAGCGGCCCATGATGCCCTGGACCTCGGGGAACTCGCCGACCACCTCGGTCACGAGGTCCGCCTTGGACAGCAGGGCGGCGCGGGTCGCCGCGTCCGCGTCGGCGCCGATGGCGCGGGCGATCTCGGCGGCCAGCACCTGGACGCGCGTGACCTTCTCCGCCACTGTGCCGAGCTTGGCGTGGAAGGTGATGGCGCCCAGCTTGGACACGCGGTCTTCCAGCTTCGTCTTGCGGTCCTGGTCCCAGAAGAACTTGGCGTCGGACAGGCGGGCGCGCAGGACGCGCTCGTTGCCGGCGACGATGGCCTTGCCGCCGTCCGCCGTCACCGTGTTGGCGACCACGACGAAGCGCGGCGCCATCGTCCCGGCCTTGTCCAGCAGCGCGAAATACTTCTGGTGCGTGCGCATGGAGGTGATGAGGACCTCCGACGGCACATCCATGAACTTTTCGTCGATGGTGCCGACCAGAGCGACCGGCCATTCGACGAGGCCGGCAACCTCCTCCAGCAGCCCGTCGTCGGGGGAGAGGGTCAGCCCCTCCTGCGCGGCGAGCGCCTCGGCGTCGGCCTTGATCTTGGCCTTGCGCTCCGCGCGGTCGAGCACGACGTGGGCGGCGCGCAGCTTGGCCTTGTAGTCGGCGAAGTCGGTGACCGTGAAGGCGTCCGGCGACAGGAAGCGGTGGCCGCGGGTGCTGTTGCCGAAGGCCAGCTTGCCCTGCGCGCCGCCCAGGTCGAACGAGCCCTCCAGCACCGCGCCGCCGAACAGCGCGATGATCGAGTGCAGCGGGCGCACCCAGCGCACCGTGCCGGTGCCCCAGCGCATCGACTTCGGCCAGGGGAAGTCGCCCATGACCGCCGGGATGATCTCGGCCAGCACCTCCGCGGTGGCGCGGCCCTTCTTCTCCGCCACGGCGAAGTAGAAGACGCCTTTTCCGGTGTCGCGCTGCTCGCACTGGTCGAGGCTGGTCAGGCCGGCGGACTTCAGGAAGCCGGCGACCGCCTGCTCGGGCGAGCCGACGCGCGGCCCCTTCTTCTCCTCGCGGACGTCGGCGGTGCGCTCGGGCAGGCCGTCGATCACCAGCGCGAGGCGGCGGGGGGTGGAATGGGCCTCGGCCGTGTCGAAGCTCAAGCCGTTGGCGGCCAGCTTCTCGGTGACGAGGCGCTTGAGGTCGTCCGCCGCCCGCGCCTGCATGCGGGCCGGGATTTCCTCGGAGAAGAATTCGATTAGAAGTTCGGGCATGATCTTACTTGGCCCCCCCGGCGATCCACGCCTCGCAGCAGGCTTTCGCCAGCGCGCGCACGCGGCCGATGTAGGCCGCGCGCTCCACGACGCTGATGACGCCGCGCGCGTCCAGCAGGTTGAAGAGGTGCGACGCCTTGATGCACTGGTCGTAGGCCGGCAGCGCGACGCCCTTGGCGATCAGCGACTGGCACTCCGCCTCGGCGTCCTTGAAATGCTGGAGCAGCATGTCGGTGTTGGCGTGCTCGAAGTTGTGGGCCGAATACTCGACCTCGGCGCGCTTGAACACGTCGCCGTATTTGACGCCCTGCCCGTTGAAGTCCAGGTCGTAGACGTTCTCCACGCCCTGCACATACATCGCCAGACGCTCCAGCCCGTAGGTCAGCTCGACCGCGACCGGGTCGCACTCGATGCCGCCGACCTGCTGGAAGTAGGTGTACTGGGTGACCTCCATGCCGTCGCACCAGACCTCCCAGCCGAGGCCCCAGGCGCCCAGCGTCGGGCTCTCCCAGTCGTCCTCGACGAATCGGATGTCGTGCAGCGACGGGTCGATGCCCAGCACCTTCAGGCTTTCCAGATACAGCTCCTGCGGGTTGGCCGGCGAGGGCTTCAGGATCACCTGATACTGGTAGTAGTGCTGGAGCCGGTTCGGGTTCTCGCCGTAGCGGCCATCCTTCGGGCGGCGCGAGGGCTGCACATAGGCCGCCTTCCACGGCTGCGGGCCAAGCGCGCGCAGCGTCGTCGCCGGGTGGAAGGTGCCCGCACCCACCTCCATGTCGTAGGGCTGGAGGATCACGCAGCCCTGCTCCGACCAAAACTGGTGGAGCTTGAGGATCAGGGCCTGAAAGGACAGGCCGCGGCTGTCTTGGGAAGACCCGCTCGGGGAGGCCATCGGCGGTCACTTATGATTGGTGTGGAAAAACGCGCCGCACGATACGCGGCGGTATTCCCGGAATCAAGCGCCCGCCAAGGGTTGCAGGTTCAGCGCCCGTAAGGGCAGACCGGCCGGCCGCAGGCCACGGCGGAGCGCGGGGCGACGTAGGCGCCGCATTCCGGGCACTTCTCCATGTCCTCCGCGGTCACCCGGGGCGAGTTCCCGCCGCCAGTGGAGGTGGGCTTTCCGGAGCCGCGACGTTCCCGCTCGCGCAGGCGCTCCCGCCCGACCGCGCCGACGCGGTTGTACCAGCGCCAGCCGAACCACACGGCGCCGATCACCAGGACCAGGAACAGGATCTTGGAGAGACTGAACATGGGAGGAGGATTAGGGGGTGCGGTGCCGCCCGGTCAAGAGCCGCCTTCACCCCGAACGCACCTCGAACGGTTGAACCGTCGAAAATGGATCGAACATCGAAAGAAGCGCCCGTCCAGCGCAAAGAATCCTTGTCGTCCGCAGCGGAAGCGGCACCTAATGGGTGAAAACCGTGCGCAGAGGAGACGCAACGTCATGAACGCCAGCGCCTATCCGGTCATCGTCCGCCCCCTGCCCCCGGAACAGGGTGTCGGCTATGTGGCCGAGGTGCCCGACCTGCCGGGCTGCACCGCGGGCGGCGCCACCCCCGCCGACGCCAGCACGGCGGCGCTCGACGCCATCGCCGCCTGGATCGAGAACGCCCGCCGCACCGGCGAGCCGGTCCCGCCCCCGTCGGAGCGCCTGCGCGAAGTCACCCAGTGAGAGTCCGGAATTTTTTCAACGGGGCATAAGCCCTCGCACTTGGCCCCCTCCCTAACCCTCCCCCGCTATCGCAGGGGAGGGAACTCCGCTGCACGACCCTCAATCCCCTCCCCTGCGCAGCGGGGGAGGGTTAGGGAGGGGGCCCGATACGACCACCCGCCGAAAACTCAGAGGCCGTAGCGCGACCAGAGCGCGCGCTCCTCGACGGCGGACAGAGCCGCCGCGGGGAGGTCCGCCGCAAGACGGTCCAGCGCGGCCGTGCCCACCGGCGCATCCACGCGGAAGCCCATGCGGCGGAACCAGCGCCGGTCCTCCTGCACCACGCGCAGACGGACCTTTTCGCCGAAGCGGCCGCGCAGCACGCTGCGCAGGTCGCCGATGCCGTCGATCAGCCCCAGTTCCAGAGCGCGCCGCCCCGCCCAGAAGGCACCGGAGAACAGTTCCTCCTCCGCCCCGGACAGGCGGGCGCCGCGGCGGTCGCGCACCATCGCCTTGAAGGCGTCGTGGATCTCCGCCTGAATCGCCTTCAGATGGGCCACGCCGTCCTCCCGCTCCGGCGAGAAGGGGTCGAGAATCACCTTCTTGTCGCCCGCGGTGTAGAGCCGCCGCTCGATGCCGTAGCGCTCTATGAACTCGTGCGCGCCGAAGCCGGCGGACACCACGCCGATGGACCCCAGGATGCTGCTCTCGTCCGCCCAGATCTCGTCCGCGGCGCAGGCCAGCCAATAGCCGCCGGACGCCGCCGCGTCCTCGCAGAAGGCGAAGACGGGCACCTTCTTCTCGGTGGCGAGGTCGCGGATGCGCTTGGCGATCAGCGCCGACTGCACCGGCGAGCCGCCCGGCGAGTTGACGACCAGCGCCACCGCCGCCTGACCCTTCGGCGCAAAGGCGCGTTCGATCAGCCCGGCCATGTTGGCCATGGTCAGGCCCTGGCGGAAGGCTCCGGCCTGACCGATGACACCGGACAGGCGGAGAACGGACACGATCGGCCCGGCGTCGCGCCAGGGGCCGAACGGGAGTTTGGCGAGCAGCTTCGTCATGTTCATCGCCGGTTGAAATGGTGGCGCTGACGCCGGATTGAAAGCGTTGGCTTAAGCGATCAGCGGTTCCATGTCGCGCAGAATCCGCTGCGCCTGCCCGCCATAGGCACCATCGGGGCCATGCAGCACCAGCCCGGCGGTGAATCGCGCCGGCGAGCGCCCCCCCTTCTGCACCGCCAGCAGGATGCGCCGCGCCTCCTCCCCCGCCTTCGGCCAGAGCGGGACGAGCGTCAGGGAGCCGAATCGGGCGCCGTGCAGGGCGGCCAGGATCTCGTCCACCCGGTCGGCCCGATGGACCATGGTCAGCGTGCCGCGCGGCTTCAGCAGGACGGCGGCGAAGCGCACCCAGTCGGTCAGCCCCGCCTCCCCCTCCACGTTCGCCGCGGCCTTCCAGGGGTCGGGCGGCACGCTGGCCGCCCCGGCGCGCAGATAGGGCGGATTCATCATCACCCGGTCGAAGGTGCCGGGAACCAGCTCCGGCGGCGGGGCCAGCAGATCGCCCTCAAGGACGCCCACCCGGCTTTCCAGCCCGTTGAGGGCGGCGTTGCGCCGGGCGAACGCCGCCGCCTCCGCCCGCTTCTCCAGCCCGACGACCACGACACCCGGCACGCGGGCGGCGAGGCACAGCGCCGCCGCCCCGGTGCCGGTGCCGACGTCCAGCACCCGCTCCCCCGCCCCGGCGGCGGTGACGGCGGCGAGCAGCACCGGGTCGATGGCGGCGCGGTAGCCGGCCTGCGGCTGGTGCAGGCGGACGCGCCCGTCGAGAAGCGTGTCGAACGCCGCGTCGCTCTCCATCGTCACGCCCCCAGCTCCTCCCCGGCGTCGCGCAGCAGGCGGCAGGCGGCCGCATGATCCTCCTCCGCCACCATCAGGCGGCGCGGGATCGCGCCGATGGAACCCTCCAGGATGCTGGTGTGGGTGTCCAGCACGATCCCCTCGATTCCCGCGTCGGTCAGCAGGGCGAGAAGCCAGCTCAGACGGACCGGATCGGTGGTGCGCAGCAGTTCCTTCATGAAATCCCGGCTGTTCTGTGCCCTTATTCGCCTTGCGGACTTGACCGAAGAGGCTATGCCGTTATGCTCCCTGCCGGAATTCGTCACGTCAATCATCATTGGAGTCGACCTTGGCGGTCGTGACCAACCTCGAGCCGAAACGGCGGAAGTCCACCCCGCTCGACGATCTGACCGCCCTGGTGGCCGATGACCTGAGCGCGGTGAACGAGATCATCGTCCAGCGGATGCATTCGTCCGTCGATATGATCCCGCAGCTTGCCGGCTATCTCATCGCCGCCGGCGGCAAGCGCCTGCGCCCCGTTCTCACCCTCGCCGCCGCCGAGTTGTGCGGCTACAAGGGCGAGGATCACAAGATGCTGGCCGCGGTGGTGGAGTTCATCCACACCGCCACCCTGCTGCACGACGACGTGGTGGACGAGAGCGACCTGCGCCGCGGGCTGGCTTCGGCCAACGCGGTGTTCGGCAACAAGGCCAGCGTGCTGGTCGGCGACTTCCTGTTCTCCCGCAGCTTCGAGCTGATGGTGGAGGTCGGGTCGCTGGACGTGCTGCGCATCCTGTCCAAGGCGTCCGCGGTGATCGCCGAGGGCGAGGTGCTGCAGTTGCGCACCACCAACGACACCGAGACCAGCGAGCAGGCCTATCTGGAGGTCATCAAGGCCAAGACGGCGGAGCTGTTCGCCGCCGCCTGCCGCGTCGGCGCCGTGGTGGCCGCCCGCCCGCAGGCGGAGGAGCTGGCCCTCTACGACTACGGCATGAACCTGGGCATCGCCTTCCAGCTCGTCGACGACGTGCTGGACTATTCGGCCAAGCAGGCGAAGCTGGGCAAGACGGTCGGCGACGACTTCCGCGAGGGCAAGATCACCCTACCGGTCGTGCTGGCCTTCCGCCGCGGCAACGACGAGGAGCGGGCCTTCTGGCGTCGCACCATGGAGGAGCTGGACCAGCAGGAGGGTGACCTGGAGCGCGCCCAGGAGCTGATGGCCAAGCACAACGCGCTGAAGGACACCGTGGAGCGCGCGCGCCACTACGGTTCCATCGCGCGCGACGCGCTGGGCCTGTTCCCGGACACGCCGGTGAAGGCCGCCCTGCTGGAGGTGCTGGATTTCGTGATCGAGCGCGATTTCTAAGCTTCGGGAACTTTTTCGCCGCCGGGGGTGATTTTCACGTTGCAGCCCCCGGATCGAGCGGCTATATACGCGGCCCACGGTGACGCTGGCGACGGCGCCACCGACGGACCGGAGAGTAGCTCAGCCTGGTAGAGCACTGCTTTCGGGAGGCAGGGGCCGGAGGTTCGAATCCTCTCTCTCCGACCAACACGAAAAGGGCCGATGCTGCAACGCATCGGCCCTTTCGCTTTTCCGGCCCGGCCAACCAGCCGTTGCAGCGGCCTCCGCACCGGCTTTCGCGGCCCCGGCAAAAAAACATTCCGCAAATGCCGCTTATTCCCATTGCAGCCCGCAGGCAATGGGTCTATACACCCGCTCCACGGCGACGCTGGCAACGGCGGCACCGACTGGACCGGAGAGTAGCTCAGCCTGGTAGAGCACTGCTTTCGGGAGGCAGGGGCCGGAGGTTCGAATCCTCTCTCTCCGACCAATACGAAAAGGGCCGATGCGGCAACGCATCGGCCCTTTCGCTTTTCCGCTCCGCCGCTGCGGCACAGGCCGCGCTCCCGCCTGTTGTCCCTTTGGAAGCGACACAAGACGGGGAGCGGACCCATGGAACAGGCGATCGGACAGGAACCCCAGGCGGCGGGCGGCCCGGTGGGGACGGAGATCGACCCCAAGGCCATTGTGGTGTCCCGCGCGGTGCGCGACCTGCTCCAGCCCCACGGCTTCCGCCCCCGCGACATCGGAGGCGGCGTGGGCGGCGGCATGGCCTGGAACCGGCGCGGCGGCGACGACACCCACGAAATGATCACCTGCAACGGACGGTTGTCCGGCGACCCCGACCGGGCGGAATGGACCGCCGGGCGCTACGGCAACCGCGGCGGCTTCGTGGAGGTCACCGGCCTGACGCTGCGCGGCGCGCTGGACGCCGTGGCCGTCCTGCCCCGGCCGGTGCGGGTGGACGGCTCGCTGGCCGAGGGCATCTACCCGTCGCTGGAGGACGCCCTCGACGACATCGCGTGACGGCTATTTCAGGGCCTCGTCGATCTCCACCTGATAGCCTTTGGCGAGGCGGTTGGTCTCGTTGGCCATGCCGATGACGGCCATCAGCTCGCCGAATTGGGCGTCGGTCATGCCGGCGCGGCGTGCCGCCGCCTCGTGCGAGCGGATGCAATAGTCGCAGCCGTTGGTCACGCTGACCGCGACGAAGATCATCTCCTTCACCAACGGGTCCAGCGCGCCTGGGGCCATCACCTCCTTCAGGCTCTCCCAGGTGCGCTTCAGCGTGGGCGGGTGGTGGGCGGCCATCTTCCAGAAATTGTTGACGTCCGGCACGCTGCGGGCCGTCTTGATGTCGTCGTAGACGGCGCGCACGTCGGGAGTGGCGTCGGCGTGCTCGATGGGTTTCAGGGGCATGATGGTGCTCTCCGCGGCAGGTTGAACGGTCATGAGGAAGTCCGCTGCTCCGGCATTGTCTCCGGTTCCGCCCTGCGGAGCCATGGGGAGGCCATACCCCCATGGCGTCCTCCGCTGAAAGTCATAGGGCCGCCGGAAAGTCGAGGTTGCTCCGGCTGCCACGGACCGGCATAGCTTCTGGACCACGGTGGCCCGCGCATGGCGCCCCGCCCCACCGCCACCCGTGATCGCCTTCCCCGCCTCCGACACCGCAGGCCATGCCTCTTCGCTACCTCTCCGCCCTGGCAACCGAATCAGCGAGAATGGTGCGCCTTCTGCGCATCCTGCTGGTGGCCTCCGTCCTGGTCCCCGCCTTGCTGTTCACCGCCATCGCCTGGCGCGACTTTCAAGAGGAGGAAGCGCAGGCGGAGCGCAACATTCGCAAGACCGTGCTGATTCTGCACGAGCACATGCAGAAGGTCTTCGACACGGTCGAGCAGGTCCTGGACCGGCTGGACGAGCGGACCACCGGCATGAGCTGGGACGAGATCGGCCGTTCCGACGATCTGCACGGCTATCTGAGGACGCTGGTCGAGGAGGTTCCACAGATCGGCGTCGTCGGTCTGATCGATCCCAACGGCACGCTGCGCAACGACAACCGCCTGTTCCCGGCCCCGTCGATCAACGTCGGCGACCGGGAGTATTTCCGCATCCAGGCGGCCGGTGACGCCGGCATCCTCGTCAGCGAGGCGATCACGGGACGCGGATCGGGCAAGCGGCAATTCAACGTCACGCGCCGCCGCGCCGCTGCGGGTGGACCCGAAGGGCCGTTCAACGGCGTGCTGCTGACCGCCGTGCTGACCGATTATCTGGTGGATTTCTACCAGCTCGTCGTTTCCGGCCAGCAGGAGTCGATCTCCCTCGTCCGCCGCGACGGCTCGGTCCTGGTCCGCTTCCCCTCGATGGGCGATCGGCAGGCCCGCCATGGCGCGGACAGCAATCTGCTCGGCGTCATGGCGGCCGGGCAGGCCGAGGGTGTGTTCCGCACGCGGGGCCGCATGGACGGCGTGGCGAGGCTCAACGGCTTCATGCACGTGGCACCCTATCCGCTTTACGTCACCTACGGCATTCCGATTTCCGAGATCCGGGCCGGCTGGGCGCGCAACATGCTTCTGTACGCCGCCTTCGCCGTGCCGGCGATGCTGGCTCTGGTCGGCATCACCCTGCTGGCGCTGCGCCGCGCGCAGAGCGAGATGCGGGCGGTCCGCCGCTGGACCGAAGAGGCCCGTGCCCGCGAGTCCCTGGAGAACGCGCTGCGCCAGTCGCAGAAGCTGGAGGCGCTGGGCCAGTTGACCGGAGGAGTCGCCCACGACTTCAACAATCTGCTGACCGCCGCCCTGGCCAACCTGCATCTGATGGAACGGCATCTCCCGGCGGAAGGAACGCGCTATCTGGACGGCACCCTCACCGCGCTGGAGCGCGCCCGGACGCTGACCGGGCAGCTTCTCGCCTTCTCGCGCCAGGAGGCGGTGGACCCCAAGGTGATCGATCTGGGGGACGGCCTGCGCGCCATGGCCAATCTGCTGGAACGCTCGATCCGGGCGGACATCGCGCTGGATTGGGCGCTTCCCAGCGCCCCGCTGCGCGTGGAGGTGGACCCGGTCCAGCTGGAGTTGGCGGTGTTGAATCTCGTCGTCAACGCCCGCGACGCGATGCCGGAGGGCGGGCGCATCCGCATCGCCGTCCGGCAGGAGGAAGCGCCCGACGGCCCGCTCGCCGTTCTGGAGATCACCGACACCGGCGGCGGCATGCCCCCGGAGGTCGCCGCCCGCGCCTTCGAGCCCTTCTTCACCACCAAGCCGCACGGCAAGGGGACGGGTCTGGGCCTGTCGATGGTCTACGGATTCGCCCGGCAGTCGGGCGGCAACGCGACCATCTCCAGCGCGCCGCGCCGCGGCACGGTCGTCCGAATCACCCTGCCGGTGTCCGGCCGGACGCCGGAACCGGAAGCGGCGCCGGACCCGGCGGAGGCGCCGTCGGCCGGCCCGGTGCGCCTGCTGGTGGTCGAGGACAACGCGCTGGTCCTGATGGCCACCGTGGAGGGGCTGACCCAGGAAGGCTTCGAGGTGGTGACCGCCGACCACGGCGCCGCCGCTCTGGAGATCCTGGAGCAGGACGCGGCCTTCGACGTGATCGTGACCGACGTGGTGATGCCCTACGGCGTGTCGGGAATCGATCTGGCGCGCCGGGTCCAGGAGCGCTGGCCCGGCATCCGGGTTCTGCTGATTTCCGGCTACAGCCCCGAATCGCTGACCGGACTCAAGGCCGACGCCGCCGTCCTGCCCAAGCCCTTCACCCCGGACCAGCTCGCCGCCCGCGTCCGCGCCCTGCTGCGCACCGCGAAAGCCGTCTGACGACCGGACGGAAGGGTCAAAGCAGAACGCTGATGAACATCGGCGCCCACAGCACCGCCGACCAGATCAGCCCCAGGAAGATGCCGTGGGTGAGGTCGGTGAAGGTCGGTTCCGACAGGCAATGCATGCGCCAGAACGCTTCGCGGTCGTTCATGCCCTGACGCTGCCCCTGACGCTGCGGGGGGTGGTTCTGAGCGTCCTTCATGACCGTTTCCTTGCTGGGGGCCAAAAGGAAGGAACCGGTGAAGGGCGCCGCGGTTCCGCCGCGCGGCAGGAACATCGATCGGGCAGGATGGGAAACGCCGAAAAGGAAAAGGCCTCCCTGCCCTTTCGGGCGGGAGGCCTTCCGGTCGGATGGGATGAGCCGCTTACTTGGTGCGGATCATCGGGGTGAGCTGGTCGCCCCAGTTGCCCGTCGCGTTGTGATAGCGGGCGGTGCGCATCAGCTCGACCGTCACGCCGGCTTCCACGGCCTTGACGACGGCGTCGTTCAGGCGGTGCAGGCTGTTGGCGAGGACGCGAATGGCGCTCTCCTGCTCGTCCGTGAGGTTCGAACGCTCGTCCGGCGGCGCATCCTGGAAACCCGGCTGATTCGTCATGCGGCTATCCTTCCCTTGTTCTCCGGCCCGGGTCTTGCGGCCCCGGCTCTGCCCTGGTTCACCGGCGCCGTTGCGCCGGCATGGCCGGGTGCTGCGCTGCAAACCCGGCATTCAACGTCTTAACACATCACGCGCCGGTAGCAAGGGCGCGGCAAGACAACCTCGTTCGAAAGAGTCATGCCTCCCGCGGCAGAGTGCCGCTGCCCGGGGATGCCGGATGGGGGAAGGACCCCGTCGCGCTTCAATCGCGCTGCGTTCGACGGACGGCGTTTGATCGGGGCGCGCTCCCGGCCTAGCTTTGCGGTCCAAGGGCAGACGCCGACAGAAAGGCGGTCGCCGACAAAAAACGATCCGCAGCCGATACAACGAAGAAAGACAGGACCATGGCCGACACCGCGACCGCTTCCCGCTCCGTCGCCTTTCTGGGGCTTGGCACGATGGGCTTTCCCATGGCCGGCCATCTGGCCGTCCGGGGCGGCCACCGGGTGACCGTCTTCAACCGCACCGCCGCCAAGGCCGACGCCTGGACCGCCCGCTTCGGCGGCGCCAGCGCCGCCACCCCGGCCGAGGCCGCCCGCGAGGCCGAGGTGGTCTTCCTCTGCGTCGGGGGTGACGACGACGTGCGGGCGGTGGCCGGCGAGGCGATGGGCGCCATGAAGCCCGGCACCATCGTCGCCGACCATTCCACCGTCTCCGCCACCGTCTCGCGCGAGATGGCCGAACTGGCCCGCGCGCGCGGCCTGTTCTTCCTCGACGCGCCGGTGTCCGGCGGGCAGGCCGGGGCGGAGAACGGGGTGCTGACGGTGATGGTGGGCGGCGACGCCGAGGCCTTCGCCCGTGCCCAGCCGCTGATGGCCTGCTACGGTCGCTCCGTCACCCATATGGGTCCGGCGGGCGCCGGCCAGCTGACCAAGATGGTCAACCAGATCTGCATCGCCGGGCTGCTCCAGGGTCTGGCCGAGGGCATGGCCTTCGCCCAGAAGGCCGGGCTGGACGGGCACAAGGTCGTGGACGTGATCGGGAAGGGGGCGGCCCAGTCCTGGCAGATGGACAACCGCGCCAAGACCATGCTGGACGGCAAATTCGACTTCGGCTTCGCCGTGGACTGGATGCGCAAGGACCTGGGCATCGTCCTGGGCGAGGCGCGCGACAACGGCGCCAGCCTGCCCGTCACCGCCCTGGTCGACCAGTTCTACGCCGAGGTGCAGGCGATGGGCGGCAACCGGCTGGACACCTCCAGCCTGATGACGCGGCTGACGCGCTGAACGGAGGGGCAGGGGCGCTCGCTTGAACGCGACGCGCGGGACACGCGGGCAAAAATCGACACCGATTTCACGGATCAAAACCGGATTTCACGGAACTGTTCGGCTTGGTCCGTTTGAGACGCAGCCTGATCGAAGAGTCCGTGAAATCCGTGATCGAATCCGTGAAATCCGTGTCGATCTTGTCAGGCAACTGCGCGGCTTACCTCGTAGAACGAGAGAGCCGCGGCACACCCTCCCTGCCCTCGCCTCAGATGCGGACGACCTTGCCGGGGTTCATCCGATTGTCCGGGTCGAAGGCGCGCTTCAGCTCGCCCATCACGGCGAAGGCGTCGCCGGCCTCCTTCTCCAGGAACTCCATCTTGCCGTAGCCGATGCCATGCTCGCCGGTGCAGGTGCCGCCCATGGCGAGCGCCCGGTCGACCATGCGGTCGTTCAGACGCTTGGCCTCGGCCATCTCCTCCGGCTTGTCGGGATCGATGACGTAGACGAGGTGGAAGTTGCCGTCGCCGACATGGCCGACCAGCGGGGCCAGCATCGAGGATTCGGCGATGTCCTTCTTCGTCTCCAGGATGCAGTCGGCCAGCCGCGAGATCGGCACGCAGACGTCGGTCGGCCAGCCCTTGGAACCGGGGCGCAGCGCCAGCGCCGCGTAATAGCCGTCGTGGCGGGCCTGCCAGAGCTTGGAGCGGTCCTCCGGACGGGTCGCCCAGGTGAATTCGCTGCCGCCGAACTCCGCGGCGATGGCCGCGACCATCTCCGCCTGCTCCTTCACCCCGGCGGCGGTGCCGTGGAACTCGAAGAACAGGGTCGGGGCGACCTTGTAGTCCAGCTTGGAATACTTGTTCACCGCGTCCATCTGGACCTCGTCCAGCAGCTCGATGCGGGCGACGGGAATGCCGGACTGGATGGTCTGGATCACCGTGTCCACGGCGCCGCGGATGTCGTTGAACGGGCAGACCGCCGACGAGATCGCCTCCGGAATGCCGTAGAGGCGCAGCGTCACCTCGGTGATGATGCCGAGCGTGCCTTCCGCTCCGACGAACAGGCGGGTCAGGTCATAGCCGGCGGCGGACTTGCGGGCGCGTCCGCCGGTCCTGATGACCCGGCCGTCGGCCAGCACCACGGTCAGCCCCAGCACGTTCTCGCGCATGGTGCCGTAGCGCACGGCGTTGGTGCCGCTGGCGCGCGTGGAGGCCATGCCGCCGAGCGAGGCGTCGGCGCCGGGATCGATGGGGAAGAACAGGCCGGTGTCGCGCAGATGCTCGTTGAGCTGCTTGCGGGTCACGCCGGCCTGGACGGTGACGTCGAGATCCTCCGGGCTGACGCGAAGAACCTCCTTCATGGTCGAGACGTCGATGCAGACGCCGCCGGCCAGCGCGGCGACGCCGCCCTCCAGCGAGGTGCCGGTGCCGAAGGGGATGATCGGCAGCTTGTGCTTCGCGCAGAGTTTCACGATCGCGCTGACCTCCTCGGTGGAGGTGGCGAAGGCGACGCCGTCGGGCGGAAAGTTGGGGTGGTAGGACTCGTCCTTGCCGTGATGCTCGCGCACCGCCGCGGCGGTGGTGAAACGGTCCCCAAGCAGGGCCTTGAACTCGGCCTTCATCTCGTCGGTGAAGGCGACGCGAGGCTGGGCGGCGGGTACGGCGGTCATGGACGAATCTCCCCGGGGGTTCCTTTTGGCACGATGACGTGCGGTGGTAGGACCGGAGAAGCTAAGCCCCGCCGCCCGCTCTGGCAAGCCGGTCCCCACCCCCGTCGGCGCATGGCTCATGCGGCCGGCGCATGAAGGCTGCCATGATCGGTCGGCCGCAAGCCCGTTTCGCAGTTTGCGGCGCGAAGTGCTCTCGGGTTTGACGCGAAGACGTCCGATGGCCTCCCTCGAACGCCTTCGGTATCACTGGACGATGAAGTTCGCCACGTCCTTGAGTTTGGCGCCGTAATCGTTCAACCAGCGGCCCCGTGGCCCCGCCCAGCTGTCCTGTTCGAAGACCCCGCAGTTGGACGCGGATTCCATCCCCGGGTAGACGGACACCTCCCAGCAGCCCCGGTTGCAACGGACGGTGACCGTGCCCGTTGCGCCATTCGAGAAAGACACATCGTATTTGCCCATCTCATGATAGCCGTTGCGCAGGCACTTGCCGCGGAATGGAACGTCAAGCGTCGAGCGGATCGTCTGTCCGCGCACAGAAGAAGAATCCAGCCCCTCCGACATCGTCTTGGCCATGCCGTGGCCGACGTCCCCCAGGACACTGCGCGGTGCGGTAAGGCCGTCACGGATGCCGTGTGCCTTCTCCTGTTCCGCCTTGGGCACGACGGTTTCCTCCAGCAGGACCTCGGCGTGCAACGGGACGGACATCAGGGAAGCCAGCAGCAGGCCGGGCAGGAGGCGGAGCATCGGCCGGAGAGTCATCGGATGCTCTTGATATCATAGGAAAAAGAGGTCTTTTCAAGCGTCGTGTTGATGCCGGTATCCTCCGGCTTGACCCCCATCAGCGCGCCCGCGAGGCTGAGCCCGGCGTGATGGAATCGGCCGGAGGTGAGCACGCAGTCGTAGCGGACGTCCTGGGTGATCGTGAAGTTGTTGCCGGGATTGAGCCGATGCGAGACGGTCTCGGTAAGCGGATCGCCGTCTTCCGCGATCTGGTGGGGAGCGTAGGTGCGCTTCAGCGTGTAGGCCATCTCCATGGCAAAATACTGCGTAAGCCCTTTCGGCAATTCGCCCTTCGGGGCGATCCGCACGGTCCGCACGATGTCCTTGCACGATCCGGCCATGGAGGCCAGAAGGGCCTTCTGGGTGATTGGGCGCTGCGCCGAATCGGACGAGGCGATCACCTTGACGTCGAAAAGCTTGTGGAACAGTTGCTTCTTGGCAACCGGGAAGTAATAGCCGCTGGTGTGCGTGTTGACGAACTGGTCCAGGGCGAGGGCCGTGCCCTCCTGAAGCGCTTTCTGGTAATCGGCATGCCAGACCCGCGCCATGGCGGAACGGTCCCTGAATTCGGCGACGAGTTCGATTTTCTTCGGGCGGGTTATACGGGCTTCAATGTATAACTGCGGCCCATAGGCGATCACGTAATTGGGATTTTCACCTCCGTGAGTGATTTCCGCCGCGGTGTAGCGGCGGCTGGGGAACAGGTTGCGGAAGCACTCCGACCCGACCGGGCAGTTGCTTGCGTTATCATACCGTTTGTACTCCCGCGTGATGCCGTAGACATAGACCAGCGAGATGTCCGACCCGCCGGTCCGGTAGGCAACGAAGAGATCCTGGTCGTCGTGATAAAACTCGGGCTTGCCGGAAGGCTGGGCCACGAAGATTTTTGCAACCCCTCCCCTATCCCCGGCCTCCTCGTCGATCACGAAGGTGAGAGGCTTATCGGACCACTGGGTGATTCCGGTGGAACATCCCGCCAACAGCAATGAAAGAATCAGCCCCAGCAACGTCCACATCCCCGCCTTCTCCTCGGCACGCCTGACGGATCACGGACGGCCCGTCACCATTTGGAGGCAAAATTAGATCAATTTTCAGTCCATGAAAAGCGGAGGTCGCCGCGCCGCCGGGGAAACGGCTGCGGCGAGATCGCTGTTTGCGACGCCCCGCTTCCAACCATTCACGGAAAAGGCGCCGTCACGCCTCCTCGTAGCCGCCGCCGCCCGGCGTCTCGACGACCAGCACGTCGCCCTCCCCCATGGCGGTCTTGTCCTGGGGGCCGAGTTCCTCCACCGAGCCGTCGGTGCGCTGGACCCAGGTGCGCCCGATCTGGCCAGGGGCGCCGCCCTTCAGGCCGAAGGGCGGAACCCGGCGGTGGTTGGACAGGATGGCGGCGGTCATCGGCTCCAGGAACTTCAGGCGCCGCACCACCCCGTCGCCGCCGCGCCAGCGCCCCGCCCCGCCCGATTCGCGGCGGATGCGGAAGCTGTCCAGCAGCACCGGGAAGCGCCATTCCAGCACCTCCGGATCGGTCAGGCGCGAGTTGGTCATGTGGGTGTGAACCGCGTCCGTCCCGTCGAAGCCGGGACCGGCGCCGGAGCCGCCGCAGACCGTCTCGTAATACTGGTAGCGTTCGTTGCCGAAGGTCGTGTTGTTCATCGTCCCCTGGGCCGAGGCCAGCACGCCGAGCGCGCCGTACAGCGCGTCGGTGACGCACTGGCTGGTCTCCACGTTGCCGGCCACCACCGCGGCGGGGTAGCTGGGCGACAGCATGGTGCCCGGCGGGATGACGATCTCGATGGGCTTCAGGCAGCCCTCGTTCATCGGGATCTCGTCGTCCACCAGCGTGCGGAAGACGTAGAGCACCGCCGCCCGGCACACCGCCGTCGGGGCGTTGAAGTTGCTGGTGAGCTGCGGGCTGGTGCCGGTGAAGTCCACCCGCGCCGACCGCTCGTCCTTGTCGATGGTGATGCGGACCTTGATGACCGCGCCGTTGTCCAGTTCCTGCACGAACTCGCCGTCGGTCAGCACGTCGATGACGCGGCGGACCTGCTCCTCGGCGTTGTCCTGGACCAGCTTCATGTAGGCGTTGACCGTCTCCAGCCCGAACTGGGCGACGATCCGGCGCAGCTCCCGCGCGCCCTGCTCGTTGGCGGCGATCTGGGCCTTCAGGTCGCCCAGGTTCTGCGCCACGTTGCGCGCCGGCTGCGGCCCGGCGGTGAAGAGGGCGACGACCTCCTCCTCCAGGAAGCGGCCGCGCTCGACGAGTTGGATGTTGTCGAGGAGGACGCCCTCCTGGTCGATGGTCGTGCTGTCCGGCGGCATGGAGCCGGGGGTGATCCCGCCGACGTCGGCGTGGTGCCCGCGCGAGGCGACGTAGAACAGCACGCGCTCGCCGGCCTCGTCGAAGACCGGGGTGATGACGGTGATGTCCGGCAGATGCGTGCCCCCGTGGTAGGGGTCGTTCAGCATGTAGACGTCGCCGGGGTTCATCGCCCCTTGGCGCCGCTCGACGATGGCGCGCACGCTCTCGCCCATGGAGCCGAGATGCACCGGCATGTGCGGGGCGTTGGCGATCAGCCCGCCGTCCGCGTCGAACAGGGCGCAGGAGAAGTCGAGACGCTCCTTGATGTTCACCGAATAGGCGGTCTTCTCCAGCGTGAAGCCCATCTGCTCGGCGATGGACATGAACAGGTTGTTGAAGACCTCCAGCATCACCGGCTCGGCCCTAGTGCCGATGGCGAGGCGCTGCGGAAGCTCCTCGAAGCGGGTCAGGACGAGGTGGTTCTTGCGCGTGACCTCGGCGATCCAGCCGGGCTCGACCACCGTCGTGGCGATCTTCTCCTTGATGACGGCGGGGCCGGTCACCCGGTTGCCGGGCTGGAGCTGGTCGCGGTCGTAGACCGGCGCCTCGCGGTCGGCGCCGCCGGTGTGCAGGGTGACGGTGGCGAGGCGGCGCGGCAGGGCGCCGGTGACGCCGGGCAGGTCCTGGTCGTCGGCGCTCTCGGTGCGGCCCACCGCCTCCACCGACACGGCCTCGACCACCAGGGCCTTGCCCTCCATCATGAAGCCGTAGCGCTGGCGGTGCGCCGCCTCGAAGGCGGCGGCCATGGCGTCGAGCGGCCCGAAATCGACGACCAGCGGGCTGTCGGAGCCCTCCACCTTGATGTGCGCCTTGCGCAGGACGGCGAGACGGTCCTCCGGCACGCCCTGACGGGCCAGCTCCATCCGCCCCTCGGCCTCCAGCGCGGCGAGCGTGGCGGTCAGCTCGTCCACCAGGGCGTCGTCGAGCCGGGCCTCCACCGCGCGCTCGCGGATCGCCACCGTGTCGGCGAGGCCGATGCCGTAGGCGGACAGCACGCCGGCGTGCGGGTGCAGGAAGACCTTGCGCATGCCCAGCGCGTCGGCGACCAGACAGACATGCTGCCCCGCCGCCCCGCCGAAGCCGTTCAGCGTGTATTGGGTGACGTCGTAGCCGCGCTGGACCGAGATCTTCTTGATGGCGTTCGCCATGTTGTCCACGGCGATCTTCAGGAAGCCCTCGGCCACCTGATGCGGGGTCATCTCGGTGCCCAGCGCCTCGTTCACCTCCTCGGCCAGATCGGCGAACTTCTCGCGCACGATGGCGGCGTCGAGCGGCTGGTCGGCCTCCGGCCCGAAGACGTGGGGGAAGAAGTCGGGGTGCAGCTTGCCGACCATCACGTTGCAGTCGGTCACGGTCAGCGGCCCGCCGCGGCGGTAGCAGGCCGGGCCGGGGTTGGCCCCGGCGCTCTCCGGCCCGACGCGGAAGCGCGCCCCGTCGAAGAAGCAGACCGAGCCGCCGCCCGCCGCCACGGTGTGGATGTGCATCATCGGGGCGCGCATCCGCACCCCGGCCACCACCGTGTCGAAGGCACGCTCATACTCCCCGGCGTAGTGCGATACGTCGGTGGAGGTGCCGCCCATGTCGAAGCCGATGACCCGGTCGAAGCCGGCCATGCGCGCGGTGCGCACCGCCCCGACGATCCCGCCCGCCGGGCCGGAGAGGATGGCGTCCTTGCCCTGGAACCAGCGCGCGTCGGTCAGCCCGCCGTTCGACTGCATGAACATCAGCCGCACGCCGGAGAGGTCCCCCGCCACCTGCTCCACATAGCGGCGCAGGATCGGCGACAGGTAGGCGTCCACCACCGTGGTGTCGCCGCGCCCGACGATCTTCATCAGCGGGCTGACCTGATGGCTGACCGAGACCTGGGTGAAGCCGATGGAGCGGGCCAGCGCCGCCACCTGCTTCTCATGATCCGGAAAGCGGTAGCCGTGCATCAGCACGACCGCGGCGGCGCGGAAGCCGTCCTGGTAGGCCTGCTCCAACTGGACCCGCACGGCGCGCAGATCCACGGCCTTCAGCACCGTGCCGTCGGCCTTGACCCGCTCCGGCACCTCGGCCACCCGCTCGTACAGCAGTTCGGGCAGGACGATGTGACGGGCGAAGATCTTCGGGCGCGCCTGATAGCCGATGCGGAGCTGGTCGCCCAGCCCTTCGGTGATCAGCAGCAGCGTGCGCTCGCCCTTGCGCTCCAGAAGCGCGTTGGTGGCGACGGTGGTGCCCATCTTCACCGCCTCGACCGCCTCCGCCGGGATCGGCTGGCCGGCGGCGAGGCCCAGCAGGTCGCGGATGCCCTGGATGGCGGCGTCACGGTAGCGTTCCGGATTCTCCGACAGCAGCTTGTGCGTGACCACCGACCCGTCCGGGCGTTTGGCCACGATGTCGGTGAAGGTGCCGCCGCGGTCGATCCAGAACTGCCACCGGCCCGGCTGTTGGGGCGCCATATCCCACTCCCTGATGTCTTGGCTTTACGGGGAGTGTGACCATACGCCGCCGCCGGTCAAGACAGGGTGCACGAAAGGGTGGGATGCGCTTCGTTCCCCTGCCCGTCCGGTCAGGCCGCCTTGAGCAGCGCGGGCAACCCATCCAGCATGGCGTTCACCGCGCCGGCCCCATCCTCGAACGCCTCCAGCGCCAGCGAGACCTGGGAGGGCCGCGGCAGGTCGAAGGTGATGGCGAACTCGCCGCCGTCGCGCTCCATCGTTCCGCCGAAGCGGCGCGACAGGGCGCGCATGCGGGTGTTGTCGGACAGGCACATCATATGGACCTGCCTGATGCCCCGGTTGGCGGCGATGGACAGCGAGCGGCGGACCAGGGTGGAGCCGACGCCACGCCCCTGGAACCCCTTTTCGACGCTGATCGCCAGCTCCGCCGCGCCGGGCCACAGCAGCCGGTCGAAGCACAGTTCCACCGCGCCGCGCAGCTCGCCGCGGTCGAACAGGCCGACCAGCGCCGTCCGCGTCCAATCGAGCGACTCGCAATGCTTGATAATGACCTCGTCGGAGACGGTGCCGGTGAAGCGGGCGTAGCGGTCCGCCTTGTCCAGCCGCAGCAGATGCGCGCGGTACGGACCGCGCTCGGCGGGGAGAAGCTTGCGGATGGCGGACATGGAGGGACTCGTGGCGCTGGTGATTCGGGACATCGCACCGCTTCGCGTCGTCCGCTTCCCCATCGGCGGCCTGGACCGGCCGCCCTCCTTTGTTGCAGCGCAACATGGAGAAGACGGGAAGCAAGGGCAAGGCCCCTGGCGACGACGGCACGACTCTGTTGCAGTGCAGCAACATCCCGCCCCGCCGGAAAATCCCATACCCCCAACGGATGAAAAGGGCGCCGCGCGCGAAGATTTTGGGAAACAACGAAAAAGTATGAGCCGGTTGGCGCGGTGCCGGACTGCCGGTATGCTGCTCCGGCGGTCGAAAGGCGGATAAAAATGAGCATCTGGGGCAGCGTCCTGGGCGGAGCGGCCGGTTTCACCATCGGCGGTCCGATCGGGGGCCTGATCGGTCTGGCCGCCGGCTACGCGGTGGGGCGCGGCATCCGCGGCCTGTGCGGCCCGGCGGATGGGACCAAGTCCATCGCCTTCACCATCGGCGTGATCGCCCTGTCGGCGAAGATGGCCCGCGCCGACGGCGTGGTGAAGCGGGTGGAGGTGGACACCTTCAAACGCCTGTTCCGCGTCCCGCCGGAGGAGCTGGACACGGTGGGCCACGTCTTCGACCTCGCCCGCAAGGACACCCACGGCTTCGAGGAATACGCCCAGCAGATCGCCGGCCTGTTCGAGGACCGCCGCGCCGTGCTGGAGGAGTTGCTCGACAGCCTGCTGGCGATCGCCGAGGCCGACGACGAGCTGCACGAGACGGAGGTCGAGTATCTGCGCACGGTCGCCCACATCTTCGGCTTCACCGACGAGGAATTCGAGCGCATCGTCGCCGGCCACCACATCGCCGGCACGCCGAACGAGACCGATCCCTACGGCGTGCTCGGCGTTTCCCGCCGGGCCAGCGACGAGGCGATCAAGGCCGCCCACCGCCGCCTCGTGCGCGAGCATCACCCGGACGTGCTGATCGCCCAGGGCATGCCGCAGGAGTTCGTGGATCTGGCGACGCAGAAGGTCGCCGCCATCAACGCCGCTTTCGACCGGATCGAGAAGGAGCGCGCACGGGGGTGATAAGTGATCGAGGCGAGCCCCCACCCTAACCCTCCCCCGCTTTGCAGGGGAGGAAATGACTCCTCCCCCTGCGAGGCGGGGGGAGGTTGGGAGGGGGGCCATTGTGCCACCACTCTTCCCCGTGCATCCCCGCCCCGGCGCAATCGGGTGTCGCGAGCCTGCGGACCGCACGCTATATAAGCACACCTCCGCACACCTTACCGTTGGGTCATGGCTCCTCCCGCTCCGATCACCGCGCTCCAGGGCGTGTCCGTCACCTTCGGTGGCCGTCCGCTGTTCGAAACCATCGACCTGTCCATCGGGCGGGGCGACAAAGCCTGTCTGGTCGGGCGGAACGGGTCCGGCAAATCGACGCTGATGAAGGTGCTGGCCGGCATGATCCAGCCGGACGGCGGCACCGTCTTCACCCAGCCGGGCGCCCGCATCGCCTATCTGCCGCAGGAGCCGGACTTCACCGGCTGCGCCACCGTGCACGACTACGTCGCCGCCGGCCTGCCCGCCGACGAGCGGGACGAGACGCACCGGGTGGACGCCGTGCTGGACCGGCTCCAGGTGCCCGGCCATCTCGACCCCAACACGCTGTCGGGCGGCGAGGCGCGGCGCACGGCCCTGGCCCGCACGTTGGTCGGCGACCCCGACGTCATGCTGCTCGACGAGCCGACCAACCACCTCGACCTTCCCACCATCGAGTGGCTGGAGGAGGAGTTGCTGGCCTACCGCGGCGGCCTTCTGCTGATCTCGCACGACCGCAGCTTCCTGAACCGGCTGGCCAAGCGGACGCTGTGGCTGGACCGCGGCACGGTGCGCGCCACCGACCGCGGCTTCGCCGAGTTCGAGACCTGGCAGGCCGAGGTGTTCGAATCGGAGGAGATCGCCGCCCAGAAGCTGAACCGCAAGATCGAAGGCGAGATGAAGTGGCTGCGCGAGGGCATCTCGGCCCGGCGCACCCGCAACATGGGCCGCGTGCGCGCCCTGCTCCAGCTCCGCACCGACCGCGCCGAGCGCATCAAGGGCGGCCAGCAGGCCAAGCTCGCCGTCGCCGAGGCCGAGCGCGGCGGCCGCTTGGTCATCGAGGCCGAACACATCTCGAAGGGCTTCGACACGGCGGACGGCCGCAAGACCGTCGTCAACGACTTCTCCACCCGCATCCTGCGCGGCGACCGGGTCGGGCTGATCGGGCCGAACGGCGCCGGCAAGACCACCCTGCTGAAGATGCTGACCGGCCAGATGGAGCCCGACAGCGGCACGATCCGCCTGGGCACCAACCTGGAAACCGCCTATTTCGACCAGCGGCGCGACGGGCTGGACCCCGAGGACACCATCCGCAAGGTGCTGTGCCCCTTCGGCGGCGACAGCGTGATGGTCAACGGCCAGCCGCGCCACGTCGCCGGCTACATGCGGGACTTCCTGTTCGACACACGCCAGCTCGACAGCCCGGTCAAGGCGCTGTCCGGCGGTGAGCGCAACCGGTTGCTGCTCGCCCGCCTGTTCGCGCGGCCCAGCAACATGATGATCCTCGACGAGCCGACCAACGACCTCGACATGGACACGCTCGATCTGCTGGAGGACGTGCTCGGCGACTATCAGGGCACGCTGCTGCTGGTCAGCCACGACCGCGACTTCCTCGACCGGCTGGTCACCAGCACCATCGCGGTGGAGGGGGACGGCGTGATCGCCGAGTATCCCGGCGGCTACTCCGACTATCTGGTGCAGCGCCCGCCGCCCAAGGAGAAGGCCGCCGCCCCGGCCAAGGCGAAGCCCGCCGCCGCCCCGGCGGCCGCCAAGCCGAAGGGCAAGCTCAGCTACAAGGACCAGCGCGAGCTGGACGACCTGCCCGCCCGCATGGACAAGCTGGCCGCCGAGGTGGCGAAGCTCGAAGCGGCGCTGGCCGATCCCGACCTGTTCGCCCGCGACGCCGCCAAGTTCCAGAAGACGTCCGATCAGTTGCAGGCGAAACAAAACGAGCTGGCCGCCGCCGAGGAGCGCTGGCTGGAGCTGGAGGCCCTGCGCGAGGAGCTGGAAGGCGGCCGCGGATGAGTCTGCGCGACTCGCTGCTGGCGCTCCTGGTCATGGCGACCTGGGGCCTGAACTTCGTCGTCGCGAAATGGGGGCTGGCCGAGTTCCCGCCGCTGTTCATCATGGCGCTGCGCTTCATCGCGGTGGCGGCGCTGATCCTGCCCTTCAAGCGGATTCCCTGGAGCGCGGTGCGGCCCATCGCGATCCTGTCGGTGACGCTGGGGACCGTGCATTTCCCGCTGATGTTCACCGGCTTGAACGGCATCGACGCGGCCACCGCCTCGCTGGCCGCGCAGGCGCAGGTGCCCTTCTCCTCCCTGTTGGCCGCGCTGATCTTCAAGGACAAGCTGGGCTGGCGCCGCGCCATCGGCATGGCCGCGGCCTTCGCCGGCGTCGCGGTGATCGCGGGCGAGCCGCGGCTGTCCGGGTCGCTGGTGCCGCTGTTCATGATCCTGGGCGCCAGCTTCGCCTTCGCCGTCGCCAGCGTCCAGATGAAGCTGATCGTCGGGGTGGACGGCTTCGCGCTGAACGGCTGGATGGCGCTGTTCGCCGCCCCGCAGCTCCTGCTGCTCTCCTTCCTGTTCGAGGAGGGGCAGATGGCCGCGCTCACCGACGCCACCCTGTGGGGCTGGGGCGCCATCGCCTACATGGCGGTGGGCGTGACGATCGGCGCCTATGGGATGTGGTACCCGCTGCTGCGCAAATACTCGGTCAACCAGACCATGCCCTTCTTGCTGACCGTGCCGGTCTTCGGCGTGCTGGCGGGCGTTCTGCTGATGGACGATCCCTTCACGCTCCGTCTCGTCCTGGGCGGGCTGTTGACCGTGGGCGGCATGGCCGTCATCGTGAAGCGGCGCCCAACGACGCTGGCGGAGAAGGTGACGAATCCGACCTGAGGAAGCCCGACCTGAGGACACCATGACGCGCACGGGCACCGGATGCATCGACCGCCCCTCCCCCAACCATGGGCCGCGCCCCGAGGGGGTGGGGGTGGAGCTGCTGATCCTCCATTACACGGGGATGCCCACCGCCGAGTCGGCGCTGACCCGGCTGTGCGATCCCGCCGCCCAGGTCAGCGCCCATTACACGGTGGACGAGGACGGTACCGTCCATGCCCATGTGCCGGAGGACCGGCGCGCCTGGCACGCCGGCCTGTCCTCCTGGCGGGGCCGGGCCGACGTCAACAGCCGCTCCATCGGAATCGAGATCGTCAATCCGGGGCACGAGTTCGGCTACCGCCCCTTTCCCGCCGCCCAGATGGCCGCGGTGGCCGATCTCTGCCTGGACATCATGGGCCGGCATGGAATCGCGCCGGCTGACGTGCTCGGCCACAGCGACATCGCCCCGGCCCGCAAGGAGGATCCCGGCGAACTGTTCGACTGGCCGGGGCTGGCCGCGCGCGGAATCGGGCTGTGGCCCCAGCCCACTCCGGCGGACGACTTGGCGGGCAATCTGGCGGCCGACTCGGCAGAATCTGCGGAAGACGTGGCGGCGCTTCTGGGACGCTATGGGTACGACACCGCCGAATCGCGGGTCCTGCTGTCCTTCCAGCGCCATTTCCACCCCGAACGCCTGACCGGGGAGCCCGATCCGGAAACGCTGCGCCGCCTGCGCGCGCTGCTGCGGATGACCGGGCGCTGAGAATCCGAATCGCCCCCGAACACCGTTGCGAATCGAACGCCGACTCTGTACACAGTGCCGCGCCAGATGGCCGGATGGCCGCCTTCGACCTTATGGATCGGGGGAGGAAAGTCCGGGCTCCACGGAAACACGGTGCCGGCTAACGGCCGGCGGGGGCGACCCTAGGGAAAGTGCCACAGAGAGCAAACCGCCACCGGCCTCGTGCCGGCGGTAAGGGTGAAAGGGTGCGGTAAGAGCGCACCGCGCGCCTGGCAACAGGGGCGGCACGGTAAACCCCACCGGGAGCAAGACCGAATAGGGGCGGCACGGCCCGCCATCTCCCCTGATCCTTGATCGGTTGGGATGGTCTGGGGCCAAGCGCGTTTCCGCGCCGCCGCCCGGGTTGGTTGCGTGAGGCGCCGGGCAACCGGCGTCCCAGATGAATGGCCATCCATCAGGGTAACCTGAGGACAAAACCCGGCTTACAGGCCATCTGGCGTTTATCCCCACCACCTCCGGATCACCGGACCACCCCTTTTCCGCGGCGCGGGGCTGGGATGGCGCCCCCTTGTCCACAGATGTCCCCAGCTTCATCCACAGGCGGTGGATAACTGTGGGGCAAATTCCCATGCTGTCCCATGCCGTGCCTCGGCAGGTTACCCCAGCAGGCTATACCATTCGTAGGGTGCGATTCGCCTTTATGGAAAGCCACATGGTGGGAACCATTCGCGGGACTCACGGAACATCTGGCGAACTCTGTGGGGCAACGCCGCGTAATCGCTCATTAGCGCGCTGGTATATTGCCGATTCTCGCCGATTCGGTTCACCTATTTGCACGCTGGCAACACATCGCCCCAAAAGTCTTGACAGCACCATATGAATACTGGAGGGGGCGTTGACGCCCAAACTGTCCCATGCTATCCCATGAAAACCCAGTTCGGAGGGGGAACTACCCAACCAAGGTAGCCAAACCGGGCGCGTTCAGCGGCAAGAGCGGATAGGGCTTCGCGGCGGCGAGGACCGGCAACGGGATAAGGGGGGCGTTCGTCAGGCCGATGGCCATTTTCCTGTCCACATACGTCAACAAAGTTGACAGGAAAGGCCGCTGCTCCATCCCGGCGCAGTTCCGGCAGTCGCTTGCCAAGACGTCGGCTCCCGGCACCGTCTATCTCTGGCCGTCGCTGAATCATCAGGCGCTGGAAGGCGCCGATCAGGATTATCTCGACGTGCTCTCCGAGAGCCTGGAATCCCCCGATCTGGATTCGGACGAGCGCGACATGATCGAGACCTTCATCTTCGGCAAGCTGATCCCCGTCTCGCTGGACACCGAAGGCCGGATCGTCCTGCCCAAGGAACTCGCCGAATTCGCCGGAATCGACGAGGAAGCCGCCTTCATCGGCCGCCGCAAAACCTTCCAGATCTGGGAGCCCGGCGCCCTGAAGGCCCATGAACAGACGCTGCGCGACCAGGTCGTGCGCAAGGACATTTCGCTGAGCCAGATCGTCGCCAAGGCGTCCCGCGCCGCCGCCGCCGGCCGGGGAGGGGAGGGCGCATGATCACCCCCGCCTCCATCTCTTCCGCTCCGGCCTCCCCGCACATCTCCGTCCTGCTGAACGAGGTCGTGGACGCGCTTTCCCCGCGCGACGGCGGCGTCTATGTGGACGGCACCTTCGGCGCCGGCGGCTATTCCCGCGCGATTCTCGACCACGCCGGCTGCCGGGTCTGGGGAATCGACCGCGATCCCGAAGCCATCGCGCGCGGCCGCCAGCTCGCCCTCGCCTACCCGGGGCGGCTGGAGATCATCGAAGGCCGATTCGGCGACATGGACCGGCTGCTCGCCGAGCACGGCGTCGAATCGGTGGACGGCGTGGCGCTGGACATCGGCGTCTCCTCCCCGCAGATCGACGAGCCGGAGCGCGGCTTCTCCTTCCGATTCGACGGCCCGCTCGACATGCGGATGGGACGCGATGGGCCAACCGCCGCCGACGTGGTGAACACCGCCACCCAGGACGAGCTGGCCGACATCATCTTCCATTACGGCGAGGAGCGCATGGCCCGCCGCGTGGCCCGCGCCATCATCGCCGCGCGTCTGGACACCCCGTTCGCGCGCACCAAGCAGCTGGCCGACGTGGTGCGGTCGGTGGTGCCGAAGGGGAAGGGCGACGCCATCGACCCGGCGACCCGCACCTTCCAGGCGCTGCGCATCCATGTGAACGACGAGCTGGACGAACTGCGCCGCGGCCTCGCCGCCGCCGAATCGCTGCTGAAGCCCGGCGGCCGCCTCGCCGTCGTCTCCTTCCATTCGCTGGAGGACCGGGAAGTGAAGACGTTCCTGAAGGAACGCTCCTCGCCCCCGCCCTCCCCGTCCCGACACGCGCCGAGCCTTGCGGCGGACGCGCGTTCCCCATCCTTCCGGCTCCTGTCGCGCAAGCCCATCGTGCCGACGGACCAGGAAGCCCACAGCAACCCACGCGCGCGCTCTGCCCGGCTGCGCGCGGCTGAACGCACGGCGGCGCCGGCCTATCCGGCGCCCGGCAAGGAGGCGGCATGAAATACAAATCCGCACTTTTCTGGGGTGGCCTGATCGCCGCCGCCGGCTTCGTCCTGTTCGAGACCAGCTACGAGGTTCAGGAGCTGGAGGAAAAGCTGGGCTCGCTCAACCGCAAGATCATGGTGGAGCAGGAGGCCATCCAGGTCCTCAAGGCCGAGTGGAGCTTCCTCAACGACCCGACCCGTCTTGAGAATCTGTCGCGCGAGCATCTGGCGCTGCAGCCGACCGAGGCGCGCCAGTTCGTGGCGATGACCATCGTCCCGATGCGCCCCTCCCCGACCGTCGCGCCCGAAGAGGCCCCGCTGCCGCCGATGGTTCGCAACCAGACGCCGGGCAAGGCGCCGAACGTGGCGACGGCCTCCACCGGGGACAGCGTCGTGGGCGGCGGCGCCATCGTACAAGGCAGCGTTCAGGGTGGCGTTCAGGGTGGCCCCCAGGGTGGCGTGATCATTCCGGCCTCGGCCTCGCCGATCAAGCCGGCCCCGATCAAGCCCTCGGCCATCGTGCCCGCCTCGGCCAAGGTCCCGCCGCTTCCTTCGGCAGCCAAGGCGGCCCCGGCGCCCGTGGTGACGACCAAGCCGACGGAAGTCGCCACCAAGCCGCCGGTCACCTCCCGGACGCTGGCGCCGCCGCCCGCGGCCCGTCCGCAGCCGCAGCAGGCCGGCTTCCAGGCCGCCCCGCCGCCGGCCGCTCCGGCCCAGCATGACAGCATCGGTCTTCTCGTCGCCCGCCTCGGAGCCAACCGATGAGCGTTCCGCCGCCCGGCATCGATCCCGCGCACGGCGCCTACAGCGTCCCGCCCCCGGCTTCCAAGCCGCGGACGTCGCTGTCGGTCGCGCTGGAGCAGAGCCGGAACCGGTTGATGGTGACCGCGGCCATGGTCGCCGTGGTCTTTACCGCCATCGGCGTGAAGCTGGTGGACGCGACGCTGTTCAACCAAGCGGCGGAACCGCGCCCGCGCATGGCCGCGGAGGTCGACGCCCCGCCGGTCAACCGCGCCGACATCGTGGACCGCAACGGCAACCTGCTGGCGACCTCGCTCGCCACGCAGTCGCTCTACGCCGACCCGAAGCTGATCAGCCGCCCGGACGAGGTGGCGCGCAAGCTGACCACCGCCCTGCCGGAGCTGGACTACAAAGACCTGCTGACCAAGATCAGCGGCGACAAGCGGTTCGTCTGGATCAAGCGCAACCTGACGCCCAAGCAGCAGGCGGCGGTGTTCCGGCTGGGTCTGCCCGGCGTCTACTTCGAACGGGAGGAGCGCCGCTTCTATCCGGCCTCCAACCTGACCTCGCATCTGGTCGGCTTCACCGGCGTGGACAACAACGGCCTCGCCGGGTTGGAGCAGCAATTCAACAAGCGGCTGACCACCGACCCGAAGCCGTTGCAGCTTTCGATCGACCTGCGCCTTCAGCACATCATGAAGAAGGAATTGCAGACGACGATCGAAGAATTCAGCGCCATCGGCGCCACCGGCATCATTTACGATGTCCGCAACGGCGAAGTCATGTCGATGGTTTCTCTGCCCGATTTCGACCCGCACAACCCCACGGGACTTGACCCGGACACGCTGTTCAACCGCGCGACGCTCGGCGTGTACGAGATGGGCTCCACCTTCAAGATCTTCAACACGGCGATGTCGCTGGATTCGGGCAAGATCCGCGTCTCCGACACCTTCGACACGATCAACAACATCCAGGTCGGCCGCTTCACGATCCGCGAATACCACCCCTTCCGCCACAACCTGACGGTGGCCGAAGTGTTCCAGGAATCGTCGAACCTGGGTTCGGTGCGCATGGCCATGTCGCTGGGCGTGCAGCACCAGAAGTCCTTCATGACCAAGCTGGGCATGACCCGCCCGACCACGCTGGAGCTGCCGGAGAACGGCTGGCCGCTGGTGCCGAATCCGTGGCGGGAGGTCAACACCATGACCATCTCCTTCGGCCACGGCATGTCGGTCAGCCCGATGCACACGGTCAACGCCGCCGCCTCGATCATCAACGGCGGCGTGCTGCACCCGCCGACCCTGCTGAAGCGCGACCCCGCGGCCGAGGTGCCGGGCGAGCAGGTCATCAGCCCGAAGACCTCGGCGATGATGCGCCGCCTGTTCCGCTTCGTGGTCACCGACGGCACAGCGAAGTCGGCCAACGCCAAGGGCTACGTCGTCGGCGGGAAGACCGGCACGGCGGAGAAGCAGAAGGGCCGGAGCTACGTCCGGAACTCCCGCATGTCGTCGTTCCTCGGCGCCTTCCCGATGCACGACCCGCGCTACATCGTTTATGTCCTGGTGGACGAGCCGAAGGGCACCAAGAAGACCTACGGCTTCGCCACCGGCGGCTGGGTCGCCGCTCCCGCGGTCGGCCGGATCGTGAAGCAGATCGGCCCGCTGCTCGGCGTCCAGCCGGTGGACGAGACGTCCCCCGACGTCATCAACGCCACCTACATCAACACCGCCGGTCAGACCACCCCGCCCGCACCGCCGCCTCCGCCCGCGCAACCGAAAGGCAGCACCGTTGCTTCTGTCCCACCTGCTGGCAACAAGCCGCACTGACACGGCGTCCGCCACCGAGGCCCCCGCCGTCGAAGTGACCGGGCTGACCGCGGACAGCCGCGCGGTCAGGCCCGGTTTCGTCTTTGCCGCCCTGCCGGGCGCGAAGGCGGACGGGCGCGCCTTCATCGCCGACGCGCTCGCCAAGGGTGCCGTCGCGGTGGTGGCGCCCGTCGGGACCGCCCTGCCCGCCGGCAGCGCCGCCACTCTGGTCGCCGACGAGCAGCCGCGCCGCCTCTTCGCGCGCCTCGCCGCCGCCTTCCACGGGCGGCAGCCGGACACCGTGGTCGCCGTGACGGGGACCAACGGCAAGACCTCCACCGTGCAGTTCGCCCGCCAGATGTGGGACCTGATGGGCCTGAAGGCGGCCAGCCTGGGCACGCTCGGGCTGATCGGGCCGGGGCTCGACGATTACGGCGGGATGACCACCCCGGACCCGGTGTCGCTCCACCGCGACCTCGCCACCGTCAAGGACAAGGGGATCGAGCATCTGGCGATGGAGGCGTCCAGCCACGGGCTGGAGCAGTTCCGTCTCGACGGGGTGGTCCTCAAGGCCGCGGGCTTCACCAACCTGACCCGCGACCATCTGGACTATCACGGCACCATGGAGGCCTATCTCCAGGCCAAGGCGATGCTGTTCGGACGGGTGCTGCCCGATGGGGGAACCGCCGTCCTGAACGCCGACAGCGGCACTTTTGCCGAGCTTGCCGGGATTTGTTCACAGCGCGGTCACCGCGTCTTCGGATACGGTCTGGCCGGTCGCGAGATCCGGGTGAACGGGGTCGAGCCGCTGGCCCATGGCCAGCGCCTGGACCTGACGGTCCTGGGCCGCGACATCACCGTGGACCTGCCGCTGGCGGGCCGCTTCCAGGCGTGGAACGTGCTGTGCGCGCTCGGCCTGGTGATCGGCTCCGGCGCGGACCGTGACGAGGCTCTGGCCACCCTGACCCGCCTGGAAGGCGTGCCGGGGCGCCTGCAGCACGTCGCCACCCACCCCTGCGGGGCGGCGGTCTATGTCGATTTCGCCCACACGCCCGACGCGCTGGAAACGGTGCTGCTGGCGCTGAAGCAGCACGCCCGGAACCGCCTGATCGCGGTGTTCGGGTGCGGCGGCGACCGCGACCGCGGGAAGCGGCCGGTGATGGGGGAGCTGGCCGGCCGTCTGGCCGACCGCGCCATCGTCACCGACGACAACCCGCGCACCGAGGTGCCGGCGGCCATCCGCAAGGAGGTCCTGGCGGGCCACCCGGCCCTGGAGGAGATCGGCGACCGGCGCGAGGCCATCCGCGCCGCCGTCCGCAGCCTTCAGCCCGGTGACGTCCTGGTCATCGCCGGCAAGGGACATGAGCATGGTCAGATCGTCGGGACGGAGGTCCTTCCCTTCGACGACGCGACCGAGGCACGAGCCGCCGTGGCAGAGGTTGGAGCAGCATGAGCGAGGCCAAGACCGTCCTGTGGACCGCCGAGGACGCCGCCGCCGCCACCAGCGGTCAGGCGACGCGCTCCTGGGCGGCGACCGGGGTCAGTATCGACAGCCGCAAGGTGGCGCCGGGCGACCTGTTCGTCGCCATCAAGGGGCCGAACTTCGACGGCCACGACTTCGTCGCCAAGGCGCTGGAGGCCGGCGCCGCCGCGGCGCTGGTCAGCACCGTGCCGCCGGGCGTGCCGGGCGACGCCTCCCTCCTGGCGGTGGAGCAGGACACGCTGGCGGCGCTGGGCGATCTCGGCCACGTCGCGCGGCTGCGCACCCAGGCCAGGGTGGTGGGCGTCACCGGCTCGGTCGGCAAGACCAGCACCAAGGAGGCGCTGCGCCACGTCCTGTCGGCGCAAGGGCGAACCTTCGCCACCGAAGGCAGCCTGAACAACCATTGGGGCGTCCCCCTGTCGCTGGCCCGCATGCCGGAGGACAGCGAGTTCGGCGTGTTCGAGCTTGGCATGAACCACGCCGGCGAACTCGGCCCGCTGTCGCGGCAGGTCATGCCCGACGTCGCGGTCATCACCACGGTCGAGGCGGCGCATCTGGAGTTCTTCGACTCCGTCGAGGCGATCGCCGACGCCAAGGCCGAGATCTTCGAGGGCATGAACCCCAACGGGGTCGCCGTCCTCAACCGCGACAACCCGCATTTCGCCCGTCTGCTCGCCGCCGCGCGGACCCAGGGGCTGAGCCGCATCTGGAGCTTCGGCTCCCACGCCGACGCCGACGCGCGGCTGGTGGACTGCTCGCTGCACGCCACCTGCAGCGCCGTGACCGCGGTCATCCGCGGCGAGCGCATCCAATACTGTCTGGCCCTGCCCGGCCGGCATTGGGTGATGAACAGCCTCGCGGTGCTGCTGGCGGTGAAGGCGCTGGGCGCCGACGTCGCCGCGGCGGCCCGCGCCCTGTCCACCATCGCGCCGGTCAAGGGCCGCGGCACGCGCAAGCGCGTCCAGGCCGCGCGGGGCGCCTTCACCCTGATCGACGAGAGCTACAACGCCAGCCCCGCCGCCATGACCGCGACCTTCGCGGTGCTCGGCAAGATCGACCCCGGCGCGGGCGGCCGGCGCCTCGCCGTGCTGGGCGACATGCGGGAGCTGGGCGACCGTGCCGACGCCCTGCACGCCGCGCTGGCCGAACCGCTGCGCGCCGCGCATGTGGACGCGGTCTACGCCTGCGGCCCGCACATGCGCGCCCTGTTCGACCGTCTGCCCGCCGCCCTGCGCGGCGCCTGGACGGAGACCAGCGCCGAGCTGGCCCCCATCCTGGCCGGCGCGGTGCGCGGCGGCGACGTGGTGCTGATCAAGGGTTCGCTGGGCAGCCGCATGGCGACGGTGGTGGACGCCCTGTCCGCTCTCGACAAACAAACCGAAAAGAACAACAACGGCTCCTCGCCCGCGGCTGACACGGATCAGACCGCGGCGCACGGGCACAAAGGCTGACCGCTTCACGATGCTCTACAACCTGCTCTTCCCTCTGGCGGACGTCTTCACGCCGTTCAACCTGTTCCGGTATCTGACCTTCCGGACGGGAGGCGCGGTGCTGACGGCGCTCGTCATCAGCTTCGTGTTCTTTCCGCGCCTGATCGCGTGGCTGAAGCGCAAGCAGGGCGAGGGACAGCCGATCCGCTCCGACGGGCCGGAAAGCCATGCGAAGAAGAAGGGCACGCCCACCATGGGCGGCCTGATGATCCTGATCGCCGTGTCGATCAGCACGCTGCTGTGGGTCGACCTGACCAACGCCTACACCTGGATCGTGCTGCTGGTGACGATCGGCTACGGGCTGATCGGCTTCGGCGACGATTACCTGAAGCTGACCAAGCGCAACACCAAGGGCCTGTCGGGCCGCTTCCGCCTGACCTGGGAGATCATCATCGGCGTCTCCGCCGCCGCCGCCATCATGTATGTGTCGGCGCCGCCGCTGTCCGGCGGTCTGGCCGTGCCCTTCGTGAAGGATTTCCTGATCCAGCTCTCCTGGTTCTTCATCCCGGTGGGCGCCTTCGTCATGGTCGGCGCCTCGAACGCGGTGAACCTGACGGACGGGCTGGATGGGCTGGCCATCGTGCCGACGATGATCGCGGCGGGCTGCTTCGGCCTGATCGCCTACCTGACCGGCAACGCGATCTTCGCCAACTATCTCCAGATCCACCATGTGCCCGGTGCTGGTGAGCTTGCCGTTTTCTGCGGGGCTCTGGTCGGTGCGGGGATCGGTTTCCTCTGGTACAACGCGCCCCCCGCCATGGTCTTCATGGGCGACACCGGCTCGCTGGCCCTCGGCGGCGCGCTGGGAGCCGTCAGCGTGGTCACCAAGCACGAGATCGTGCTGGCGATCATCGGCGGCCTGTTCGTTCTGGAGACCGTGTCGGTGATCGTCCAGGTCGCCTCGTTCAAGCTGACCGGCAAGCGGGTGTTCCGCATGGCGCCCCTGCACCATCACTTCGAGAAGAAGGGATGGGCGGAGTCCACCGTGGTCATCCGCTTCTGGATCATCGCCTCCATCCTGGCCCTGGTCGGCCTGTCCACGCTGAAGCTCCGCTGAGGGTCGCCGCCCGATGATCAACCTGTTCTACATGGAAGGACTGCCGGTGGCGGTCATGGGGCTGGGCAAGTCGGGCCTCGCCACGGCGGAAGCGCTTGTCCAGAGCGGCGCCGACGTGTGGGTGTGGGATGACAACGAGTCCAGCCGCGCCGCGGCGCTGGCCAAGGGCTACAAGGTCGTCGACCTGACCACGGCGGACCTGACCGAGCTGACCACCATCGTCTGGTCGCCGGGCATCCCGCACACCCACCCGAAGCCGCATCCGGTGGCCCTGCGCGCCCGCGCCGCGAACATCGAGCTGGTCTGCGACATCGAGCTGCTGGCCCGGTCGGAGCGCGATTCGGCCTACATCGGCATCACCGGCACCAACGGGAAGTCCACAACGACGACCCTGATCGGCCATGTGATGGAGGCCGCCGGGCGGCGCATCGCGGTGGGCGGCAACCTGGGCACCCCGGCCCTGACCTTCCCCTCCGTCGGGGCCGGCGGCAGCTACGTGCTGGAGATGTCGAGCTACCAGCTTGAGCTGACCTACTCGATCACCTTCGACGTGGCGGTGCTGCTCAACATCACGCCGGACCATCTGGCCCGGCACGGCGGCATGGACGGCTACGTCGCCGCCAAGAAACTGATTTTCCACCGCCAGACCAAGCCGCGCACCGCGGTGATCGGCGTGGACGACCCAATCTGCCGGGCGATCTGGGAGGAGTTGAAGGCCAAGGGCGACCAGGTGATCTGGCCGGTCTCCGCCCTGGGTCCGGTGGCCGGCGGCGTCTACGCCGCGGACGGCTGGCTGATCGACGACACCTTCGGCGCCGCGGAGCGCGTGGCCGAGCTGGCCGCCTTCCCGGCGTTGCTCGGCACCCACAACTGGCAGAACGCCGCCGCGGCCTTCGCGGCCTGTAAGGCGGCGGGCGTGCCGACCCCAGCCATCGTCGCCGCCATGACCACCTTCCCCGGCCTCGCCCATCGCCAGCAGCTGGTGCGGACCATCGACGGCGTGCGCTTCGTCAACGACAGCAAGGCGACCAACGCCGACGCGACGGAAAAGGCGCTGGCGACCTTCGACCCGATCTACTGGATCCTCGGCGGGCAGGCGAAGGAGACCGGGCTGGATGGGCTGGAGGCCTACACGCCGCGCGTCCGCCACGCCTTCCTGATCGGCGAGGCGTCGGACCGCTTCGCCGCGTGGCTGGAGGCCAACACGGTTCCGCACACCCGCTGCGGCACGCTGGACGTGGCGGTCAACGCCGCGGCGGAGCTGGCGCTGACCGAGGCGCTGCCCGGCGCCTGCGTGCTGCTGTCGCCGGCCTGCGCCTCCTGGGACCAGTTCGCGAATTTCGAGAAGCGCGGCGAGGCCTTCGCCGACGCCGTGAACCGCCTCGAAGGCAACGCTGTTCCGGGGGACCGCGCCTGATGATGACCTTCGACCGCACCGACCAATCCATCTTCGGCCGCTGGTGGTGGACGGTCGACCGCTGGCAGCTCGCCGCGCTGGCGGTGCTGATGGCGCTCGGCACGGTCCTGATCACCGCAGCCAGCCCTCCGGTGGCGGAGCGCATCGGCATCCAGGACACCTTCTACTTCGTCGAACGCCACCTGATGATGCTGATCCCCAGCGTCGCCATCATGTGCGGCGTCTCGCTGCTCAGCCCGCGCGGCGTGCGGCGGGCGGCGCTGGCGGTCTTCCTGATTTCGGTGGCGCTGGTCTACGCGACGCTGGTCGTCGGCGTCGAGATCAAGGGCGCGCGGCGCTGGATTCACATCCCCGGCCTGTCGATCCAGCCGTCGGAATTCGTGAAGCCGGCCTTCGCGGTGGTCGGGGCGTGGCTGTTCTCGCTGTCGCGCACCAACCCCGGCTTCCCCGGCACGATCCTGTCGATCCTGCTCTACGGCCTCACCGTCGGCGGCCTGCTGCTCCAGCCCGACCTGGGCATGACGGTGGTGGTCTCGGCGGTGTGGTTCTCGCAGTTCTTCCTGGCCGGGCTGAACATCATGCTGGTCGGCGGCCTCGGCGTGCTGGGCGTCGCCGGCCTCGTCGGCGCCTACTTCACGCTGCCGCACGTCCACAGCCGCATCAACCGCTTCCTCGACCCGTCCAGCGGCGACACCTATCAGGTCAGCCGCTCGCTGGAGGCCTTCGCCAACGGCGGGCTGATGGGCACCGGCCCCGGCCAGGGAACGGTGAAGTATTCGCTGCCGGACAGCCACGCCGACTTCATCTTCGCCGTCGCCGGCGAGGAGATGGGGCTGATCTTCTGCCTGATCATCATCATCCTGTTCGCCTTCATCGTGCTGCGCGGCTTCGCGCGGGTGTTTAACGACACCAACTACTTCGTGCTGCTGGCGGCGAGCGGCCTGCTGATCCAGTTCGGCCTGCAGGCGGCGATCAACATGGGCTCCGCCCTGCATCTGATGCCGACCAAGGGCATGACGCTGCCCTTCATCTCCTACGGCGGCTCCTCGCTGCTGGCGCTGGGCTTCGGCATGGGGATGGTGCTGGCGCTGACCCGCAAACGCTTCGGCCCGGCGGAGTGACGCGCATGGCCAACACCCAACGTCCTATTGTCCTCGCTGCCGGAGGCACCGGCGGGCACTTCTTCCCGGCGGAAGCGCTGGCGCGCGAACTGCTGGCCCGCGGCGAGGCGGTGGCGCTGGTCACCGACAAGCGCGGCCAGGCCTTCGGCGACAGCCTGCCGGAGGTGACGGTCCACCGCATCCGCTCCGCCGCCCCCGGCGGCAACCTGCTGGCCAAGATGAACGCGGCGTGGCAGATGGGCCTCGGCCTGCTCGGCGCCAACGCGCTGATGCGCCACCTGAAGCCGGCGGCGGTCGTCGGCTTCGGCGGCTACCCTTCCGTCCCCACGGTCTACGCCGCCGCGCAAGCGCGCGTGCCGGTGATGCTGCACGAGCAGAACGCCGTGCTCGGCCGCGCCAACCGGATGCTCGCCGCCGCCGCCCGCCGCATCGCCGTCGCCTTCCCCGAGGTCGCCGCGGTGAAGGCGGAGCATCGGGCGCGCCTTGTCCGCACCGGCAACCCGGTCCGCCCGGCGATCGCCGCCCAGCGCGACGCCGCCTACGCCGTTCCCGCCCCCGGCGGCCCCGTCCGCATCCTGGTGATGGGCGGCAGCCAGGGCGCGCGCGTCTTCTCCGAAGTCATCCCCGAGGCGTTGGGCCGCCTGCCCGCCGAGCTGCGCGCCCGCATCCATCTGGCGCAGCAGTGCCGGCCCGAGGACCTGGAGGCCGCCCGCGCCGCTTACGCCGCCATGGGCCTCGGCGGGCTGGAACTGGAGAGCTTCTTCCGCGACGTGCCGGACCGGCTGGCCGCCTGCCACCTCGCCATCACGCGGGCCGGCGCCTCGACCATCGCCGAACTGACCTGCATCGGGCGCCCGGCCATTCTTGTGCCATATCCCCATGCCATGGACGACCACCAGACGGCCAACGCGCGGCAGCTCGCCGCCGCCGGAGCCGCCTGGGTGATGCCGCAGCCGGACTTCACCGCCGACGCGCTTGCCGCCCGCCTGACGGAACTGCTGGAGTCGCCGGACGCCCTGACCGCCGCGGCGCTGGCCGCCCACGGCTGGGGCATGGCCGACGCCGCGCGCCGGCTGGCGGACGCCGTGCTCGACATGATCGCCAACCCCAACCACGCCCGAACCAAGGAAGCCGCGGAATGAACAAGGCAACGCGCAGCGCCATCGCACGCCCCCGCTCGTCCCGGCCCCCCTCGTCCCGGCCCCTGGGCGACTGGCCGGCGGACATGACGCGGACCGAAGGCGCCTGGAGCAACCGGCCCGAATGCCCGCTGCTGCCCCGCGCCGGCGCCGGCTTCCTGCGCGACCGGCTGCACGTCACGATCGGTTCCCAGCCCCTTCCCTACGGCCTGTCCGACATGGCCGTGGACGCCACCCTCAGCCTGATGCTCCGCCGCGGAAAGTAATCCAGACATGCGCGCCCTCCCCCTCTCGATCGGCACCATCCATTTCGTCGGCATCGGCGGCATCGGCATGAGCGGCATCGCCGAAGTGCTGCGCAACCTCGGCTACACCGTCCAGGGCTCCGACCTGGCGGAGAGCGCCAACGTCAAGCGCCTGCGCGGGCTGGGCATCCAGATCAGCATCGGCCACCGCGCGGAGAACATCGCCGGGGCCGCGGTCGTCGTCGTCTCCTCCGCCGTCAAGCGCGACAACCCGGAGGTCGTCGCCGCCCGCGCCGCCCTGGTCCCGGTCGTCCGCCGCGCCGAGATGCTGGGCGAACTGATGCGCCTGAAATGGGCCATCGCCATCGGCGGCACCCACGGCAAGACCACGACGACCTCGATGGTCGGCAACATGCTGGAACACGCCAACCTCGACCCCACGGTCATCAACGGCGGCATCATCAACGCCTACGGCACCAACACGCGGCTCGGCTCCGGCGACTGGATGGTCGTCGAGGCGGACGAGAGCGACGGCACCTTCATCAAGCTGCCGGCCTGCATCGCCGTGGTCACCAACATGGACCCGGAGCATCTGGACTATTACGGCACCTTCGACAACATGCGGGCCGCCTTCGACAGCTTCGTCCAGAACATCCCCTTCTACGGCTTCGCCGCGCTCTGCATCGACCATCCCGAGGTGCAGGCGATGATCCCGCGCGTGTCGGACCGCCGCATCATCACCTACGGCTTCAGCCCGCAGGCCGACGTGCGCGCCGTGAACATGCGGCTGGGCACCGAGGGTGCGGAGTACGACGTGGTGATCGACGACCGCCACACCGGGGAGAGCCGGACCATCATCGGCGTGCGCCTGCCGATGTACGGGCCGCACAACGTCCAGAACTCGCTGGCCTGCTTCGCCGTGGGCAACGAGATGGGCCTGCCCGACGTGGTGATGCGCGACAGCATGGCGAAGTTCCAGGGCGTCAAGCGCCGCTTCACCAAGACCGGCGAGTCGAACGGCATCACCGTCATCGACGATTACGGCCACCACCCGGTGGAGATCGCCGCCGTCCTGAAGGCCGCGCGCACCGCCGGCACCGGCCGCACCATCGCCGTCGTCCAGCCGCACCGCTATTCGCGCCTCGCCAACCTGTTCGAGGAGTTCTGCACCTGCTTCAACGACGCCGACGCGGTGATCGTGGCCGACGTCTACGCCGCCGGGGAGCAGCCGATCGAGAACGTCAACCGCGACAGCCTCGTCGAGGGCCTGCGCATGCACGGCCACCGTCAGGTGCTCGCCCTGCACGGCCCGGACGAGCTGCCGCAGCTGGTCCGCGAGATCGCGCGGTCCGGCGACCTCGTGGTCTGCCTGGGCGCCGGCAACATCACCCAGTGGGCCAACGCCCTGCCGGGCGAGCTGGACAAGCTGTCGGGCAAGGCGTGACGGGTTTTCTCCGATGACAGCCACAACCGCCTCCCTCATCGACCGGATGCCCGCCTGCCGCGGACGGCTGACCGCCGCGGCGCCGCTGGCCAACGTGACGTGGTTCCGCGTCGGCGGTCCGGCGGAGGTCATGTTCCGGCCGGAGGACGCCGAGGATCTGGCGGGCTTCCTGGCCGGGCTGCCGGACGACGTGCCGGTGACGGTGCTGGGCGTCGCCTCCAACCTGCTGATCCGCGACGGCGGCATCCCCGGCGTGGTGATCCGGCTGGGCCGCGGCTTCGCCGGCATCGCGGCGGACGGGCTGACGCTGGAGGCCGGCGCCGCGGCGCTCGACCTGAACGTCGCCGCCGTGGCGCGCGACGCCGGCGTCGCCGGGCTGGAGTTCCTGTCGGGCATCCCCGGCACCATCGGCGGCGCGCTGCGCATGAACGGCGGCGCCTACGGCCACGAGATCAAGGACGTGCTGGTCTCCGCCCAGGGCGTAACCCGCCGGGGCGGGCGCGTGTCCTACGACAACGTCGGCATGGGCTTCACCTACCGCCACGCCGGGGTGCCGGAGGACGTGATCTTCACCGGCGCCACCCTGCGCGGCGCGGCCGGCGACCCGGCGGAGATCGCCCAGCGCATGGCGGAGATTTCCGGCAAGCGCGCCGACACCCAGCCGGTCCGCTCGCGCACCGGCGGCTCGACCTTCAAGAACCCGCCCGGCCACAAGGCGTGGGAGCTGATCGACCAGGCCGGCTGCCGCGGGCTGACCATCGGCGGCGCGCAGGTGTCGGAGAAGCACTGCAACTTCCTCATCAACCAGGGCACCGCCACCGCGGCGGAGCTGGAGGCGCTGGGCGAAGAGGTCCGGCGCCGGGTGTTCGAGACCTCCGGCGTCACGCTGGAGTGGGAAATCAAGCGGGTCGGCGTGGCCCGCGAAGGAGCGTCCGCATGACCACCCCCCACAAGAAGCATGTCGCCGTCCTGATGGGCGGCTGGTCGGCGGAGCGCGAGGTGTCGCTGGTCAGCGGCGCCGGCGTCGCCAAGGCGCTGGAGGAGGAAGGCTACCGCGTCACCGCGGTGGACGTGCAGCGCGACCTGGAGGGGCTGCTGCGCGCCCTGACCGACCCGCGCCCCGACGCGGTCTTCAACGCCCTGCACGGGCGCGGCGGCGAGGACGGGACCATCCAGGGCGTGCTGGAATTCCTCGGCATTCCCTACACCCATTCCGGCGTGCGCGCCGCCGCGGTCGCCATGGACAAGGCGATGACCAAGGCGCTGCTCGCCCCGGTCGGCGTGCGCTCGCCCAAGGGCCTCGTCCTTACCAAGGGCGAGCTGACCGGCGGCGCCCACCCGATGCCCGCCCCCTACATCGTCAAGCCGGTGGACGAGGGCTCGACCGTCGGGGTCACGCTGGTGCGCGAGGGGCAGAACAGCCCGGTTGGCGACGCCTGGACCTTCGGCGAGCGCGCCCTGGTCGAGGAGTTCATCCCGGGCCGCGAGCTGACCGTGGGCGTCATGGGCGGGCTGGACGGCGAGTGCCGCCCCCTGACCGTGACGGAGATCCGCTTCGAAGCACAGGTGTATGACTACACGGCTAAATACAGCGCCGGTCATGCCGTTCATACTGTGCCCGCGCAGATTCCCGAGAACGTCGCGGAAGAAGCCAAGAGGTTGGCGGTCCTGGCCCACCGGACCCTGGGATGCCGCGGCGTTTCGCGCAGCGACTTCCGCTGGGATGATCGTAAAAGTGGGACCGACGGACTCTTTTTCCTGGAAATCAACAACCAGCCGGGCATGACGCCGCTGTCGCTGGTTCCCGAACAGGCCGCATCCGTGGGGCTCACCTACGGGGCTCTCGTCGCTTGGATGGTGGAGAACGCCGCATGTCAACTCGACTGAGCATCGATCCGCAGTTCCGCACCGGTTTCGGGGGCTCTGCGAACCGAGGCCGCGACGACATGCCTGGGCCGCCGCGCGCCATGGCGAAGTCGGCCCAGAAAGGCAACCGGCGCCGCGCCTGGCCGCGCTGGACCCGCCCCGCGGTCAAGGCGGCCATCCTGCTGACGCCGGTCCTGGTCGTCGCCGGCATGGCCGCGTCGGCGTGGCAGCGCGGCACCTTCGCCGAGACCACCGCGGCGCTTCACGAAAGCCTGATCCAGACCAGCGCGTCCGCCGGCTTCGCCATCGCCGACGTGCTGGTCGAGGGCCGGACCGAGACCGACCCGGCCTCCATCCTGCGCGTGCTCGGCGTGCAGCGCGGCGACCCGATCCTCGCCGTCACGCTGTCCGATGCCAAGGAGAAGCTGGAGAGCCTGCCCTGGGTCGCCTCGGCCTCCATTGAGCGGCACCTGCCCGACATCCTGTTCGTCCGCCTGACGGAACGGGAGCCGATGGCGATCTGGCAGCACGACCGCAAGTTCACCGTCATCGACCGCGAAGGCCGCCCGCTGGCCGACGCCACCGAGCTGGCGCGGCGCGGCAACCGCCGGATCGAGACGCTGCCGCAGGTCGTCGGCGCCAACGCGCCGATGCAGGTGCCGAAACTGCTCGCGGCCCTCGACAACGTGCCGGCGCTGCGCGAAAAGGTGAGCGCCGCCTCCTGGGTCGGCGACCGCCGCTGGGATCTCAAGCTGAAGAACGGTGTCGTGGTGAAGCTTCCGGAAGCCCGCATGCAGGCCGCGCTGCGCCAGTTGGCGGAGCTGGACGCGGCGGGTCAGGTCCTGGACCGCGACATCGTGGCCATCGACCTGCGCCAGAACGACCGTGCCGTGCTGCAGACCTCCGCCACCGCCGTCCTGCCCTGGACGGAGGAGGACAACAAGAAGAAGCCGGGCAAGAAGACGTGATCCTCCGCCACCCCTCTTCCTGAATCACGAACGACCGGACGCATCGAGGCCATAGGGTTGTGCTGAACATGGGCTTCAACGGGGCGAAAAAGCCAAAACGAGCCACCCGCGGCGGGATCATCGCCGCGCTGGACGTCGGCTCGACCAAGGTGTGCTGCCTCATCGCCCGCGTCGAGGATGCGGGGGCCGTGCGCATCCTGGGGATCGGCCACCAGATCGCCACGGGCGTGCGCGCCGGCGCCATCATCGACATGGAGGCGGCGGAGACGTCCATCGGCGCCGCCGTCCACGCCGCCGAGCAGATGGCCAACGAGACGATCCGCGACGTGATCGTCAACGTGTCCTCCCCGATCTCCCACGGCTTCAACGCCGAGGTCGCCGTCTCCGGCCAGGAGGTGACGGAGAGCGACGTCCGCCGCGCGCTGGCCCATGCCCGCAGCCTGCAGGTCGGCCCCGACCAGGCGCTGGTCCACGCGATCCCCGTGGGCTTCGCGCTCGACGGCAGCCGCGGCATCCGCGACCCCAAAGGCATGTACGGCGAGCGGCTGGGCGTCCAGGCCCACGTCATCACCTCGCCCGCCGGGGCCGTGCGCAACCTGCAGACCTGCGTGGCCCGCTGCCATCTCGACATCGAGGGTCTGGTCGCCAGCCCCTACGCGTCCGGCCTCGCCTGTCTGGTCGACGACGAGATGGAGATGGGCTCCGCCTGCATCGACATGGGCGGCGGCACCACGACGATCTCCGTCTTCTCCGAAGGCACGCTGGTCTGGTCGGACTGCATCCGGCTGGGCGGCAACCACGTCACCAACGACATCGCGCGCGGGCTGACCACGCCGGTCGTCCATGCGGAGCGCATGAAGACGCTGCACGGCAGCGCCATCACCAGCCCCGCCGACGAGCGCGAGATGATCGACGTCCCCCAGGTCGGCGAGGAGGAGCGCCTCGGCGCCAACAACCTGCCGAAATCCTATCTGGTGCGCATCATCCAGCCGCGGCTGGAGGAGATCTTCGAGCATGTCCGCTCGCGGCTGGAGCATTCCGGCTACGCGAAGCTGGTCGGCCGGCGCGTCGTCCTGACGGGCGGCGCCAGCCAGCTGCCGGGCATGCGCGAGCTGGCGCAGCTGATCCTCGACAAACAGGTCCGCATCGGGCGACCGACGCGGATCACCGGTCTGAACGAGGCGCAAGGCGGTCCGTCCTACGCGACCGCCGCGGGCCTTCTTCTCCACGCCGTGCGCAATCCGGCGGAACTTCCCGTGGCGGGCCATGAGGCTGGCGCCGGCACGGGGTTCTTCGGGCGCGTCGGCCTGTGGCTGCGGGAGAACCTTTGAACCGGACCCAAAAAGGCTCCCGGCACGCCCTGCCATTCCTGCCATACAAATCCACCCCGGACCCAACCGGGCAAGAACCCGCGACGCAAAGCATCGAACCAATCAAAAGGTTGTGGAGGCCATAACATGATCAACGTGACCATCCCCAGCATCGAACCCGAGCTGAAGCCCCGCATCACCGTCTTCGGTGTCGGCGGCGCCGGCGGCAACGCCGTCAACAACATGATCAAGTCCAACCTCGAAGGCGTGGACTTCGTGGTCGGCAACACCGACGCGCAGGCCCTGAAGGGCTCGCTCTGCGAGAAGCGCGTCCAGCTCGGCACCACCATGACCCGCGGCCTGGGCGCCGGCTCCAAGCCGGACGTCGGCCGGGCCTCCGCCGAGGAGCAGCTCGAGGAGATCATCGGTCACCTCGAAGGCGCCAACATGGTGTTCATCACCGCCGGCATGGGCGGCGGCACCGGCACGGGTGCGGCCCCGGTCATCGCCCGCGCGGCCCGCGAGCGCGGCCTGCTGACCGTCGGCGTGGTGACCAAGCCCTTCCATTTCGAGGGTGCGCACCGCATGCGGCTGGCCGAATCGGGCATCGCCGAGCTGCAGCAGTATGTCGACACGCTGATCATCATCCCGAACCAGAACCTGTTCCGCATCGCCAACGAGAAGACGACCTTCGCGGACGCCTTCAAGATGGCCGACGACGTTCTGCATTCCGGCGTGCGCGGCGTGACCGACCTGATGGTGATGCCCGGCCTCATCAACCTGGACTTCGCCGACATCCGCTCGGTCATGACCGAGATGGGCAAGGCGATGATGGGCACCGGCGAGGCCGGCGGCGAGCGCCGCGCCATCGAGGCCGCCGAGGCCGCCATCTCCAACCCGCTGCTCGACGACGTGTCGATGAAGGGTGCCCGCGGCGTCCTCATCAACATCACCGGCGGCTACGACATGACCCTGTTCGAGGTCGACGAGGCGGCGAACCGCGTCCGCGACGAGGTCGATCCGGACGCCAACATCATCTTCGGTTCGACCTTCGACAGCTCGCTGGACGGCGTGATGCGCGTGTCCGTGGTCGCCACCGGCATCGACGCCGCGGCCATGTCCAACCCGCGCACCCTGCACCCGGTCAACCTGTCGCTGGTCTCCGACCGCAACGGCGGCAATGGCGGCGCCAAGAAGCCGACCGGAGCGGCCGGCCTGACCCAGGCCGCCCCGGCGCCGCTCGCCTCGTCCGGCGCGGTCGCCCCGGCGATCCCCGGCGCCGGTCTGGCCCCGCGCCCGATGGGCGGGGTCGCGCAGCCCCAGGTTCAGCCGCCGGTCCATCCGTCCGAGGTCCAGCAGCACGTTCCGGTCCAGCAGCCGGCCCAGCACTCCATCGAGCCGATGGCCCAACATGCCCCGCAGCATGCGCCCCACCCGCACATGCCGATGAGCCACGACGCCATGCAGCCGATGGAATCCGCTCCGGCCCGCAACGTCGCCACCGGCCCGCTGCACAGCGAGCGCCGCGACGGCCACTTCATCGCCCCGAAGGCCGCCGATCCCGGCCCGCGCCAGCCGATGAACGCCCCGATGTCGAACCAGCTCGCCCCCCAGGCGGAGGCTCCAGCCCGGAAGCCGAACTTCCTGTTCGGTCTGGTCACCGGTCTGGCCGGCCGCAAGGCCGAACCGGCGCCGCAGCCGGCCCCTCAGCCCCACCAGCATCATCAGCCGCAGCACCAGCAGCCGGTGATGCCGCAGCCGCCGATGGCCGCCCCGCAGCCGCCGATGGCCCAGGCCCCGCGCCCGCAGGCGATGGGCGACGGCACCACCCAGAAGATCGACGAGGAAGCGCTGGACATCCCCGCCTTCCTGCGCCGTCAGGCCAACTGACGCGTCACAGAGGCTGGCCCAATTGATCTGAGGGCAACAGCAACCCGCCGGTCGCCGCCGCCTCTTTCGAAGCGGCATCGGCGGGCATCCACAACCTTTTAGACTTCAACCGCCTCCAGAGCTTCGCAAGAACGCTCCGGGGGCGGTCTTTTCGTGTCCGGGGGGTGCCCGTTTCGCGTCCGGCGACGGTGCTCTACCGCCCTGCAACAAACGGTAACAAAGAGTGATTTGTCGTCCACAGGGGCCAATGATACCTAGCATATGCGGTCATAAGCGCTGACCCGCCCCACTCCCGACGGAGACCGGCGGCAAGTCGCGGACCGGCCGCACAAAGACGAAGATTAAAACGGGACAGACACCGTGGCTCAGAATCGCATCAAGACCGAAGGCATGCTGCAGCGTACCCTGGCGAAGCCGGTGCGTTGCTCGGGCGTCGGGCTGCATACGGGCGCGACGGTCACCCTGACGATTTCCCCCGCCGAGCCGAACACGGGCATCGTCTTCCGGCGCACCGATCTCAGCGGCCCCGCCGCGGTGATCCCGGCGCGCTGGGACCATGTGGTCGACACCAAGCTGTGCACGGTCATCGGCAACGCCCACGGCACCACCATCGGCACCATCGAGCATCTGATGTCGGCGCTGGCCGGCTGCGGCGTGGACAACGCCGTGGTCGCGCTCGACAACATCGAGGTGCCGATCATGGACGGCAGCGCCGCCCCCTTCGTGGAGGCGATCGAGCGCGTCGGCACCGTGTCGCAGAACGCGCCGCGCCGGGCCATCCGCATCCTGAAGCCGGTCACCGTGACCGAGGGCAACAAGAGCGCCACCTTCACGCCGGACCACACCACGGGCTTCAGCTTCGAGATCGACTTCGCCAGCAAGGCCATCGCCCAGCAGAGCCACGAGGTCGAACTGGACGCCGAGACCTTCCGCGACGAGATCAGCGCCGCCCGCACCTTCGGCTTCCTGCACGAGGTCGAGGGGCTGCGCAAGATGGGCCTCGCCCGCGGCGGCTCGCTGGACAACGCGGTGGTCATCTCCGGCGACGAGGTGATGAACGAGGGCGGCCTGCGCTTCGACGACGAGTTCGTCCGTCACAAGATCCTGGACGCGGTCGGCGACCTCTATCTGGCCGGCGCGATGTTCGTCGGTCACTTCCACGGCGTCCGGTCCGGCCACGCCCTGAACAACCAGCTCCTGCGCGCGCTGTTCGCCGACACCAGCGCTTGGTGCTACGAAACCCCGCCGAGCACGGCACTGTCTGGTGCCGCTTGGCACGCGACCGAGCGGCTCGCCGTCGTCGCCTGACGCGCCGCGACAGTGGGTTTTGCCCCTGCCCTCCCCTTCCGGGGAGGGCATTTTCGTTTTGCGCACCCCCCTCCCCTCTCGGATTCGCGCGAGGCGAGTCGCACGCGCACTCCCCTCCCCTTCCGGGGGTGGAAAGACATGATTTCTGCGCCGTTATCCCCAAAATCGCGGAAACATTGAATTATATCAATATTTTATGTGGCGTTTTTGATGCTTCGTCTGAGTTGACGCCATCGAACCCCCCTCTCCCGCCTCGGGGGAGGGTGCCCGCGCAGCGGGCGGGTGAGGGTCATGCGGGGATCAAGGACTGATCCTTGCCAACCCCCTCACCCTTCCCGCGCCTCCGGCGTGGACCCCTTCCCTCTCCCGGGACGGGAGAGGGGAAATGAGACAATTCACTGCTCCGCAGCGTAGGCGCCGAAGCGGGTGTCTTCCTTCAGGATGTGTTGGCCCAACCAGTCGGCGCAGAACTCGAACACCTCGTCGCCCGTGATGGTGTCGCGCTGGGCGTGGAAGCGTTCGCGGTAGGATTCGACGTTGCGCGTCAGGGTATCGTGCAGGGCCTTGTGCGCGGCGAAGGTCGGGTAATTGGCCTGGGCCATGTGCGCTTCTTCGCGTGCGAAGTGATCCTTGGTGTAATGGATCAGCTCGCCGAGGATTGCTTCGATGACGTCAGGAGAGGAGCGGCTCTCGTCCGCACCCAGCTTGTTGACGATGTCCACGAGAACGCGATGATCCTCATCGAGTTCTTCGATGCCGACGCTCATCCAGCGCGACCATTGAATGGAGTCCATAGCGATCCCCCGTCTCATTCTTCTTATGGCGCTTTGACCCTTTATGGAACCGCCGGGGAGGGGCGTCAACGCGGCACTCAGCCGCGCCGCCCCTCCCCTTTCAGCCCCGGTCAGCCGGCGATCAGCTCGGCCCACTCCTGCTCGCTGAGGATGGTCACGCCCAGGTCGCGCGCCTTGGCGGCCTTGCTGCCCGCATCGGCCCCGCAGATGACGTAGTCGGTCTTGGCCGAGACCGAGCCGGCGACCTTGGCCCCCAGCGACTCGGCGCGGGTCTTGGCCTCGGTCCGGGTCATGGTTTCCAGCGTGCCGGTGAAGACCACCGTCTTCCCGGCCACGGGGGAGCCGCTGGCCGCCTTCGGACGTTCGGCGTCGGCCACCCGCACGCCGGCGGCGCGCAGGTCGTGGATGATGGCGCGGTTGCGCTCCTCCTGGAAGAAGCCGGCCAGTTCCTCGGCGGCGACCTCGCCGACGTCGGGGATGGCAACCAGCTCGCCCCAGCCGGGGCCGGGCTGCGCGCCGACCGCGGCGAGCATCGCCGCCTTCCAGTCCGCCAGGGCGCCGTAGCGTTCGGCCAGCGCCTGGGCGGCGCGGCTGTCCACCTTCTTGATGCCCAGCAGCTTGATCACGCTGTCCAGCCGCAGCGCCTCCTGGCCGGCGTAGAAATCCAGCTTCGGCAGGTTCTCCGGATCGGTGAACCAAGCGAGCAGAGCGTCGGCCTTCACCGGGCCGAGCCCGCTCAGCGCGTGCAGGTCGCGCCACGCCTCGCCCGGCATGTTGGCGACGGCGCGCTCCATCCCCTCCAGCCAGCCGTCGATCGAGCCGTAATGGCGGGCCAGCGACTTGGCGGTCACCTCGCCGATGTGGCGGATGCCCAGCGCGAAGATGAAGCGGTGCAGGTCGATGCGCTCGCGCCGCTGGTTGATCGCGGCGAACAGGTTCTCGACCGACTTCTCCTTCCAGCCCGGACGGCCGAGGATGGCGATCTCGCCTGCTTCCACCCGGCGCTCCAGCGTGAAGATGTCCACGGGGGAGCGGATCAGCCCGTCCTCCCAGAACTCCTCGATGGTCTTCTCGCCCAGCCCTTCGATGTCGAAGGCGTTGCGCGACACGAAATGGCGCAGCCGTTCCTTGGCCTGGGCGGCGCAGATCAGCCCGCCGGTGCAGCGGCGCACCGCCTCGTCCGGCTCGCGCACGGCGAGGCTGCCGCAGACCGGACAATGGTCGGGGAAGACATAGGGCACGGCGTCGTCGGGACGCTGCCCCTCCACCACCCCGACGATCTGCGGGATCACGTCGCCGGCCCGCTGGACGGTCACCAGATCGCCGATGCGGACATCCTTGCGGGCGATCTCGTCCTCATTGTGCAGGGTGGCGCGGCTGACCACCACGCCGCCGACGGTGATGTCCTCCAACTCGGCCACCGGGGTCAGGGCGCCGGTGCGGCCGACCTGGATGGTGATGCCCTTCAGCCGGGTTTGCGCCTGCTCCGCCGGGAACTTGTGGGCGATGGCCCAGCGCGGCGCCCGGCTGACGAAGCCCAGCCGCTGCTGAAGCTCCAGGCTGTTGACCTTGTAGACCACCCCGTCGATGTCGAAGGGCAGCGCCGAGCGCTCCTCGCCGATCTTGCGGTAATGGGTCAGCAGCGCCTCGGCGCCGTCGCACAGGTTGGCCGGGCGGTTCAGCGAGAAGCCCCAGCCGCGCAGCCGCTCGCGGATGCCCCATTGGGTGTCGGCGATCGGCTCCGACAGCTCGCCCAGGGCGTAGCCGAAGAAGCAGAGCGGGCGCGACGCGGTGATCTTCGAATCCTTCTGGCGCAGAGAGCCGGCGGCGGCGTTGCGCGGGTTGGCGAACAGGTCTTCCCCCCGCTCCGCGTAGGCGCGGTTCATCGCCAGGAAGTCGTCGCGGTTCATGTAGACCTCGCCGCGCACCTCCAGCACCGCGGGATAGGGCGCCTCCAGGGTCTGCGGCACGTCCTTGATGGTGCGGACGTTGGCGGTCACATCCTCCCCCTCCGTTCCATCGCCGCGGGTGGCGGCCAGGACCAGCCGGCCGTTCTCGTAGCGCAGCGAGCAGGACAGCCCGTCGATCTTCGGCTCGGCCACGAACTCCAGCGGGGCGCCGTCGGACAGGCCGAGGAAACGGCGGACGCGGGCGACGAACTCGTGCGCCTCCTCCGGCTCGAAGGCGTTGCCGAGCGACAGCATGGGCAGCGCGTGCCGCACCTTGCGGAAACCCGCCGCCGGGGTCGCGCCGACGCGCAGCGACGGCGAATCGGCCCGGCGCAGCTCCGGATAGCGCGCCTCGATCCCGTTGTTGCGGCGGACCAGCGCGTCGTAGGCGGCGTCGGAAATCTCCGGCTTGTCCTGCTGGTGATAGAGCCGGTCGTGGTGGGCGATCTCCTGGGCCAGCGCGGCCAGTTCCGCCTGCGCCTGCTCCACCGTCAACTCCTCCACGAGGATGCTGCGGAGCGCGGCGGGGGTATCGAACAGGTCGTTCATGGCGGGTCTCTTCGGTGCCTTCTCGTGTGGACGGCGCTGGGTCGGCGGGCGCCGCCGGGGGCGCAGCATAGCGCTGCGGCGGCGTGCCGTGGAGTCCGGCCTTGAGCCGGTCTGGCATTCGGCCCCGTCCACACCAACCTTGAAACCGCAGACCTTGAGAGGTGCGGGGGCGCGAGGGTTGCGTGTATGATGAGCCGGCGCCCGTGAACGGATGTGCTGCATGACCGAGCCGACCAGCCGTGCGACCGCCGGCAGCCTGACCATCGACGATCGATTCGTCATCGCCGCGGCGCTTGACCGCATCCTGTACGACGATCCCGACCAATTCGCGACGGAGGACGCGCGCCTGCTGCGCCGCATGATCCCGCGCACCCGCTCCCCCTGGCTGCGGCTGGGCTTCCGCGCGGAAAGCCAGGGACCGTCCATGTCGGGCCGCGCCGCCGGGGTGGGCGACGTGAAGATGGACGGCGACAAGAAGGTGGTCGAGGGCGGCGTCGGCGAGGCCCCGGTCTGGCGCTGCGGCCAGTACAAGATCTCCAACCACGGCGACGACCTGGAGATCTGGCAGGTGATGAGCGACGAGTTCGCGGAGGAGCCCAAGGGCGCCCGCCTGGAATACGGCCCCACCGGCACGCCGGAACGCCTGACTTTCTTCCAGCCCCGCGACCTGGAGTTGCGCATTCCCTTCACGGGCATCGCGGTCGGGCTTCGCCTGGGCGGCTGGCAACCCTGGAAGCGCGCCGCCTGAGGCTGGCATAGGCCTGCGCCCGGTTGTCGCATACCAGAGTATTAAAACGTTCCGACAGAGAATCTCCAGACGGCAGAGCGGCTCTGCCGCGTCGCATCTTTGCAATGAATTCCAGAGACTTGAGCCGTTGCCTTGCTTCCTATGACCGCCGTCAAGGGTTGGCGTCTGAAACTATGTTGTTTCTCTGGTTTCCTCTTTTTATTCCTCACAGTTGGATAAGTTTAATATTTTACGGAGCTGCAATAGAACGTGAAACCAATCGTTAGAATTGTCATGCCCATGATGCCCGCATGGTGATAGCCGGGCGGCGAGCAGCCGGGAGGAGCCCCGGTCCAGCCGCAGTTCAACGCTTGCCAACCAAGAACAAAGAGACGAGTACCATGGACAATGGCAATCAATGCGGCAATCAAGGCGGCATTCAGGAACGCCTCTCCTTTCTGCGGATTGGCGGCGAGACGGCCCTGCTTCTGAAGGAAGCCTGGAGCATCGCCGAGCCTCACCTGCCCGTCATTCTCAAAGACTTCTACGACCACCTTCTCGCCATTCCCGAACTCCGGAAGATCCTGGAGGGAAAATCCGTCGAGCGGTTGAAGGAAGCCCAGGTCAACCACTGGCGACACCTGTTTTCCGGGAGCTTCGACGACGTCTACCTGACGCGCGTGAAGGCGGTGGGTCAGGCGCATTACCGCATCGGCCTGCACCCGCGCTGGTATTTCGGAGCCTACCGGCTGGTCATGGGACGGCTGGGCGGGCTGATCGGCGAGCGGCACCGCCGCGACGCGCCGCGCGCCATAAAGATCATGGGGGCGGTGGAAACCGCGATCTTCCTCGATCTCGACCTGTCCTTCGACGCCTACAGCACCGCCGTGATGACCATGACCAACCGGATGCTGGTCGAGCTGGCGGAGAATTTCCGGGACACGGTGCAGGGCGCCATCGAGACCGTCGGACAGTCGGCGGCGGCGGTCAACGCGGCGACCGGCGCGGTGCGCGGCATCGCCCAAGACACCGGCGTGCGCACGGAGCATCTGACCAGCGCGGTGTCCGGCACCGCCAGCAACGCCCGGGCCATCGCCGCCGCCGCTGAGGAATTGACCGCCACCAACCACAGCGTGGTGTCGCGCATGGAAAGCGCCTTCTCCATCGTCGACGAGGCGCAGGCTGCCACCCAGCGCTCGACCGAGGCCGTCACCGCGCTGGCCGGGATCGCCGGGCGGATCGGCGGGACGCTGAAGCTGATCAACGCCATCGCCAACCAGACCAACCTGCTGGCGCTGAACGCCACCATCGAGGCGGCCCGCGCCGGCGAGGCCGGGCGCGGCTTCTCCGTGGTGGCGGCGGAGGTGAAGGTGCTCGCCAAGCAGACCGCCGGGGCGACGGAGGACATCACCCGCCTGCTTCAGGAGATCGACGGCGCGACCGGGCGGACCCGCGACGAAATCGCCGGGATCGGCGCGGTGGTCGGAGCGTTGCGCGCCCATTCGCAGGACGTGCTGTCCATCATGGGCCAGCAGAACGACGCGACCCGGGAAATCGCCCAGAACATCCACGAGGCCAGCCAGTCCGCGGAACGCATGTCCGACGAGGCCGGACACCTCGCCGACGGCGCACGGTCGGTCATGGCGTCGGTCGAGGACGCCTTCCACACCACGGCGCGGCTGACCGGGACGGCGGAGGATCTGCGCGCCGCGCTGGACAAGTTCCTGTCGCACATGCTGTCCCTGCGCGTGGCGGCGTGACCGGACCATCGGCGCGAGGATCGGGGGCGGCGGCTTGGGACGGCGGGCGGGCCGTTCCACTCCCGAAAGCCGAGCATCAGGCATCGCTCAAGGCGGCCTCGTCCTCGTCGCCGATGAAATCGCCGAAGAAATCACCGACGGCCGCCGATCCGTTCTGTCCGGCCAGTCCAACGTCGGCGTCCTCGACGTCCTTCTCCCACTGGCCGTTGGGTGTCTCGATGACGTCGCGGGTCTTGGGAGCCAGGGCCGCCACCTCGATGCTGAAGACCTCGTCGGGGGCCAGCATGACGTCCTGCCCGTTGGGAGCATCCCCCTCGGCCCCGGGATTCCGCCCGTCCTTGTCGATGCGGCGATAGACGGGCTTCCCCGGCATGGTGTCCCAGATCATGCCGTTGGGCGTGGTCACATACATGTGCTGCGGCAGCACCTGCCCCGGAAGAAAGCGACCCCACAGACGGATGCCGCTGCCTTCCTGCGGTGTGAACCCGAATTCCCGGCACAACAGATTCAGGCTGATCGGCGCGACCTGCGCCGCAGGCTGATCGGGTCCCGGACATTTCCAGATGTCGTTGTTGGTGACCGCCGACAGCCCACCGGCGACGTTGTCGTCGACCGGGACGTCCTCCACCCCGTAGAGAAGATCGCCCAGCCTGGCGTACCGTGTGTTGATTTCGACGGCCGTCTCGGGATCGCCGGACAGGGCGAAGACATGGCACGCCATGTCGTGATGGCTGTCGTTCCCGATGAATTTTTCCCTGGGCATCGCTCCTCCTCGATCGGCAGCGGTGCCGCCGGCGCCCGCGAAGGCGCGCACCGGCCGGACACCACCGGAAAAGACGAAGCGGAGCAGACCTTCGTGAAGAGGCGACCGCCCTTAAACCATGTCGAGCGGATGCAGCGGGTCGGGGTGATGCTCCCCCAAAGCCGCGGCGTTGGCGTAGGCATCCATCGACGGCACGGCCTCGTGCAGCAACGCCGCATGATCCCCGTGCGAGGGGGCCGCCGCCTCCAGCCCCTGCGCGACGAGATGCTGCCACACGGTGTCCTGGCCATCCGCGGACTGATTCGCGGATTGGTTCGCCGACTGGGCCGACGCCACAGCGCCCGTCCCGGTGGCGGAGGGGAACCAGGACTTGTCGGCGTCGACGACCAGCGTGCCGTTCCACCACAGGCCGGCCTGCCCCTTCACCACATCCTTCCCGTCGAGCGCGCCCTTGTCGTAGGTGACGTTCGACGCCGTGGGGGCGACGGCGTGGCCGCTGATGGTGACCTTGTTGACGAACAGCGAGCGGTCCTGCCCGTTCACCACGGCGTCGTTGTCATACTGAACCTGCACCTTGTGCGCCTGATCGGCGGTCAGGTTGGTGGCGAAGGTGAAGTCCTTGGCCGCTGTGCCGGCCACGCCCTCGCCGACCTTCTGGCCGTCGACCAGCAGGTTGAAATGGGCGTTCACCCCACCGGCCGCCGCACCGGAGGCGTTGACCGTGATGGTCGTGTTGGCGGGCGCCGCCTGGACCGGGAAATCCTTGGCCGGGGCATCGACCACCAGCGTGCCGCCCCACCACATGGACGACTGGCCCTTCACCACGTCCTTGCCGTCGAGAGCGCCCTTGTCATAGGTGACGTTGGCGGCGGTCGGGCTGTGGGCGGTGCCGTTGATGGTGACCTTGTTGACGAACAGGTTGCGGTCCTGACCGTTCACAAAGCCGTCGTTGTCGTACTGGACCTGCACCTTGTGCGCCTGGTCGGCGGTCAGGTTGGCGGTGAAGCTGTAGTCCTTGGCCGCCGAATCCACCGTGGCCTGCCCCACCGTCTTGCCGTCCACCAGCAGCTTGAAATGGGCGTTCACCCCGCCGGCCGGCGCGCCGGAGGCATTGATGGTGATCGTCGTGGCGCTCTGCGCCGTGGGGACCGGGGCGGACTGGGCGATCTTGGCGAGCAGGGCATCGGTGTCCAGCTCAAAATAGCCGGCGGTGCCCATGGCCTTGCCGGTGCCGCGGGCGAGATCGAGGAACTCCCCCTGGGTCAGCCGGGTGCCGGTCTGTTCCACCCACGCCTGCTGCGCCTTCGCCACCGCCGCGGTGACCGCCGGAGCGGCGAAGGAGGAGCCGTTGGCCGTGTAGGTGACGCCCGAGAGGTTGGTGATCCGCACGTCGGTGCCGTCGGCGCAGACGTCGGTCAGGGACGGGCTGCGCTGCGCCCAGGACGGGAAGGCGCCGTCGCCGGTGGAGGCCGAGACGCAGATCTGGTTCACGTCGGCCGAGTAGCTGGAGACGCTCTGCGTCGCCCCGCCATCGCCGCTGTTGCCGGCGGCGGCCACGGTCAGCACGCGCTTGGCGGCCAGCGTCGCCAACTCGTCGGAGATCGAGGTGGTGGCCGCCGTCGTCTGCGCGCCGCCGCCCAGCGACAGGTTCACCGCCGTGATGTTGTAGGCGTCGGCGTTGGCGACGACCCATTGCAAAGCCTTCTCGATGTTGGTCTCGCTGGCGCCGCTGCCGTCGTCGGGCATGACCTTCAGCGCGATGATGCCGACGTCGGGCGCGTTCTCCAGGATTTCCGCGGTGACCAGGGCGCCGTGCGTGTTCGCGTTGGCGACCATGACGTCGTTGTCGTTTCCGTAGAAGTCATGCTGGTAGACCAGCCGGCCCGTGTTCCAGGCGGAGGACAGGCCGCTGTCGATCACGACGACGTTGCCGGCGGAAGCGGAGCTGTTCGACATCTTGCCAACCTTGTTCGTTCTTGGGAGAACAGCGCCCGTTGCCGGACGCGCAAGGCTGGACTATGCGTGTTTTGCTGTGGCCGCCGTATGACCGCTGCGGGCGATTGCTGTGACCTGATACCGTCAAGCCAAAGACTTGGCTTGACATATTGCGTTCAAACGCCACGCAGGCTTTTCGCGCCAAGCCAAATTCCATCTTGGGCGCGGCGCCCAGTCGGGCGCTCCGGTGAGCGGATGAATGGGGAAAGTCCATTCATCCGCTCACCGGGATCACGGTACCGAATTACCCCCGCCCGGCGATCAGGCTGTCGGCGGCGGCGCGGGCCTCGGCGGTGACGGTGGCGCCGGACAGCATGCGGGCGATCTCCTCGCGGCGGTCGTCGCCGTCCAGCTCGACCACGCCGGTCGTCACCTGCTCGCCCTTCACCGACTTCTGCACCTTGAGGTGGATGGAGCCGCGGGCGGCGACCTGCGGGCTGTGGGTGACCACGAGCACCTGGAGCCCCTGCCCGAGCGTCTTCAGCCGCTCGCCCACCGCGGCGGCGACGGCGCCGCCGATGCCGGTGTCCACCTCGTCGAACACCAGCGTGCCGACGGTCGAGGTCTGGGCCAGCACCACCTTCAGCGCCAGCATGAAGCGCGCCAGCTCACCGCCGGACGCGATCTTGTTCAGCGCGCCGGGGGGCGAGCCTGGGTTGGTGGCGACCTGGAAGGCCACGCGGTCCATGCCGGCGACGGTCCAATCCGATTCGTCGGCCAGAGGTTCGACCAGCGTGCGGAACTTCGCCTTTTCCAGCTTCAGCGGGGCGAGTTCCGTGGCGACGGCGGCGTCCAGCCGCCCGGCGGCCTGCTGGCGCTCCCGGCTCAGCGACTCGGCGGCCTTGCGGTAGGCGTCGCGGGCGACCTCGGCCTCACGGGCGAGGCGGGCCAGCAGATCGCCCTGGTCCTCGATCAGCAGCAGCCGGTCGGCCATGTCCTTGCGCAGCGGAGCCAGCGCATCGACGTCCACCCCGTGCTTGCGGGCGGCGGCGCGCAGAGCGAACAGCCGTTCCTCCAGCTTTTCCAGGGCCTGCGGGTCCATGTCCACGTCGGAGGAGACGGCTTGGAGGCCGGCGATGGCCTCCCCCGCCTCGGTCGCGGCGCGGTCGAGGGCGGCGATCACCGGGTCGAGCTTGCCGGCGGCCTTGTCGGCGATGCGGCTCAGCGTGCGGATGGCCGAGGACAGGGCGCGCTCCACCCCGCGGTCGCCCGACAGCTCCCCATAGGCGGTGTTCAGGGCGTCGACCAGCTTCTCCCGGTGCATCAGCACGGCGCGGGTCTCGGCCAGCTCCTCCTCCTCGCCCGGCTTGGGGGCCAGCGCGTCCAGCTCGGCCACGGCGTGGCGGAGATACTCCTCCTCCGAGCGGGCGCGGGCGATCTCGGCGGCGGCGTTGGCGCGCGCGTCCTCGACCTGCCTCCACGCCCGGTGCGCGGCGGCGACCTGGGCGGCATGGCCGGACAGCCCGGCGTAGGCGTCCAGCACGCCGCGGTGGGTTTGCGGATTCAGCAGGCCGTGGGTGTCGAACTGGCCATGGACCTCGACCAGTTCCTCGCCCAGCCGCTTCAGCAGGCCGACGCCGACCGCCTGGTCGTTGACCCAGGCGCGGCTGCGCCCGTCGGCGCTGACGGTGCGGCGGACGACCAGCCGCTCCTCGGGGTCGAGCCCCTGCTCCCTGAGGATGGCGAGCGCCGGGTGGTCGCCGGACAGGTCGAACTCCGCCGTCACCGACGCCTGATCGGCGCCGTGGCGGACGAGGCCCGAATCGGCCCGCGCACCGAGCGCCAGCCCCAGCGCGTCGAGCAGGATCGACTTGCCCGCGCCGGTCTCGCCGGTGAGGACGCACAGGCCCTTGCGGAAGCCCAGCCCCAGCCGTTCGATCAGGACGACGTCCCGGATCGTCAGCGACGCCAGCATGGATCGTCCTAGAACAGGGAGCTCCAGGCTCTGCTGATCCAGGACTTCTCGTTTCGCTCCGGACGCACGTTGGCGTCCACCAGCAGTGCGTAGCTGTCCGTGTACCATTCGCTGCCGGGGAAGTTGTGGCCGAGCACGGCGGCGGCGGTCTTCGCCTCGTCCGTGATTCCCAGCGCCAGATAGCACTCCACCAACCGGTGCAGCGCCTCAGGGACGTGGGAGGTGGTCTGGTAGTTTTCAATCACCGTGCGGAACCGGCCGATGGCGGCGGTGTACTGACCCTGCTTCAGATAGAAGCGCCCGACCTCCATCTCCTTGCCGGCGAGATGGTCGTTGGTCAGGTCGATCTTGATCTTGGCGTCGCGGGCGTACTGGCTGTCCGGGAAGCGGCGCACGACCTCCGACAGCGCATCCAGCGCCAGACGGGTCATGCGCTGGTCGCGGCGGACGTCGGTGATCTGCTCGTAATAGGACAGCGCCCGCATGTAGTAGGCGTAGGAGACGTCGGGGCTGCCCGGATGAAGCTGGATGTAGCGGTCGAGCGCCAGGATCGCGTCGTCGTACTTCAGATCCTGGTAATGGGCGTAGGCCGCCATGATCTGCGCCTTGCCCGCCCATTCGGAATAGGGGTGCTGGCGCTCCACCTCGTCGTAGAGCTTGGCGGCCACCTTGAACCGCTCCTCCCGCATGGCGGCGTCGGCCTCTTGGTAGATCTGCTCGGCCGGGCGCTCGACATACTGGTCCTCGGGTTTGGTCGAGGAACAGGCGGTCAGGGCGGAAGCCAGGAGGAGGGCCGCAAGCGGCAGACGGGAAAAACGGCAGGGCATGGTCGTCGCGATGCTTTCGAAGTTGGCCCTATATAGCACGCCGGGGCGCGGGGGCGGCAAGCCGCTTCGGCGAACAAATTTCGAACCTCGCCGCCATGACGCGGACGGACGCCCGGAATGGACGGCGATCAGCCGAACAGGGCGTCGATGTCGGCTTGGCTGATGTTGCCCATCTCCTGATGGTCGGCGGGGCCGTGCAGCTCCAGCGTCTCGTCCATCTTGGTGACGGTGGGCGGCAGCGGCATCGCCTCGAACTCGCGCTTGTTCCAATGGCTCATCATCGCGTCGACGCGCTCTTCGATGAAGGACAGGGCGCGGACGACCTTGGTGATGCGCTGGCCGGTCAGGTCCTGGAAGTTGCAGGCCTCGTAGATGCGGACGATCACGTCGTTCATGTCGTTGACGCGGTCGGCGTGGTAACCCTCCGGCAGCGACGATTTCAGTTCGTGAACGACCTCCTCCAGCTCCTCGGCGCAGGCCATGATGGTGTTGGTGGCAGCCTCCGTCGCCGAGACGACGGCGTTCAGTTCCTGCGACGCCTGCACGAACTTGTCATCGCCGGCCAGCGGGTGGCGGATCGCCGCCATCTCCACCTTGGTGGCCTTGATGCGGCCCGAGATGTCGGCGATCTCGACCTGGATCTGGTCGATCTGCTGGGCGTCCATGGTCAGGAAGCGGTCGAGCTTCGCGCCGAGGTCGCTGATGGCGCGGATGACGTCGCTGTTGTCCACCGTGACCGGGCCGGACGGCAGCGACGCCAGCGCCGGCGCCAGGGCGGAGGCGTCATCCACCACCGCCTGATAGGGATTGCCGGTCCGGCGGGCCTTCTGAAGCTCCGCCATGAAGGGTTTCGAAAGATTCCTCATGCGGGCTGCGCCTCTTTCCGAAGGGACGTCCGGGGCATCCGCGCACGCCGGCCCGTCTGGTCAGGATTGCCCGCCAAGGCCGGCATCGGCCCGGCGGGCGACGATCGTCATAACAAACTTCACGTCCCAATTCGCCCGCCGATTGGAGCGGCGGCAACTCTTCACAAATCCGACGCCGGACCGTCTTGTCGACCGTGAGGTCAGCCGAACAGGGCGTCGATGGCCGCCTGATCCAGCGGCGCCGGAGGCTCGTCCGCCGCGGGCGGCGGGGCGGCCGCCGGCTTGGCAGCCGGGGCCGGCTTCGGGGCGGGCTTGGCCGCCGAGGCCGGCTTCGGCACCGGCTTCTTGGCGGCGGGCGCCGGAGCCGGAGCGGGGGCCGGCGGAGCCGCGGCCGGGGCGGGACTGTCGAACAGGCTGTCGATGTCCGCCTGGCTCGCCTTTGCCGGAGCGGCCGGAGCCGGGGCCGGGCTGTCGAACAGGCTGTCGATGTCGGCCTGACTCGCCTTGGCTCCCGTCTGGGCCGCGGCCGCCGGGGCAGCAGCCAGAGGCGGAGCGGGCGGTGGTTCGGGAGCCGGCGGCGGAGGCGGTGCCGCCATCGCCGGGCTGTCGAACATGCTGTCCACGTCGGCCTGGCTGACGCCGAGGCCGTCGAGCTGGGGACCGTTCAGCAGATGGGAGTCCGGCCGGGTGTCCGTGTTCTCCTGCGCGATCTGGAGGCCGGCGAGCTTCTCGACGCCCCAGATGTTGATCATCGCGTTGACCCGCTGCTCGATGTAGCGGAGCGCGTTGACCACCTTGCTGGTGCGCTGGCCGGTCAGGTCCTGGAACGAGCAGGCGGTGAAGATGTTCGTCACCTCCCCCTCGATCTCGGAGCACAGGCCGGGATCGGCGCCGTCCGCCTTCAGCTTGCCCGACAGGTCCATCAGCCGCTCGGCGGCGTTCAGGATCTCGAAGGACGCGCGTTCGGTCGAGATGACGATGGCGTCCAGCTCGTTGGTGGCCGAGGTGATCTTGTCGCCGCCGGCATCAGGCGGACGCAGGGCTGCGACCTCGCGCCGCGCCTGCTCGATGGAGGCAGCCATCTCCATCAGTTCGAGCCGCAGCACCTCGACGTGCTTGGAGGCTTCCACCACCTCGCTCTGCTGATGCCAGGAGCTGCGGAACTCCAGCAGCATCTTGCGCACCTCCTCCGCCGCGGCCCCATGGGCCCGGCGGTGGAAGCGGCGCAGGAAGGCTCGCCCCTTGGTCGTGCGGGCGATCGCTTCCTCGATCTGGTCGAACTCTTCCTCGGAAAGCTGCGGAAGCTGATCCAACCCAACCACTCCTTACCCGCCGATGACGGCCTGGATCTTCTGCTTCAGGGTGTCGGCGTTGAAAGGCTTGACGATGTAGTTGTTCACACCGGCCTGCTTGGCGGCGATCACGTTCTCGGTCTTGCTTTCGGCGGTGACCATGATGAACGGGGTCGAGGCGAGCTTGGCGTCGGCGCGGATCTCCTTGAGGAGCTGCAGACCGGTCATCGGCTCCATGTTCCAGTCGGAAATGATGAGGCCGAACTTGCTCTCGCGCAGCTTCTGCAGAGCCGAGACGCCGTCGCCGGCCTCGTCGATGTCCGTGTAGCCGATCTGGGTCAGGAGGTTCCGCACGATGCGCCGCATGGTGGCGTAGTCATCGACGACAAGGATCTTCATCTACGCGTCTCCGCATTCTTCCGTTGCTAGGCCCCGGCCCGGCGTTCAGCCGCCCGGCGCGGCATGGCGTGCGCCGGGGTCGGTCTGGTCCGACTGTGATGCCTTAAGTCTGCCGAAAAGTCATCCCTCACGGCCACAGTGACGCACGCCCGTAAATATCGGGTTACCAAGACCGCCGAATTTCAGCCGCGCCCCGACGCGATGTGGCATCGCTTCCAAGGCACGGACGCGCGTTCGGCGGCGGTCCGAGCGGACATACCCCTGCGCCGGGTGGGGACCTTGCCAGATTTCACAGGCGAACGCACGGGCTGATTCTCGCGCGATGCGCCTTCCACCCACCGTCCATGGTCCATCCCGGGCCATTCCCCTCAAGCGATGATCGGGGACGTCGCCTGCCTCAGCCATTGCGTCACGGCGGCATCCCCCTCACCCGCGAGCCGCGGCTCCAGCGCCTCGCGCACCTGGGTGTGGTAGGCGTTCAGCCAGGCGATCTCCGCCTGGGTCAGCAGCGCCGGCTCGACCAGATTGCGGTCGATGGGGGCCAGGGTCAGCACCTCGAACCCCAGCATGGGCCGCTCCGCCATCGGCAGGTCGAGCGGCTGGACGACGATCAGGTTCTCGATGCGGATGCCGTAGGCGCCGGTCTTGTAGTAGCCGGGCTCGTTGGACACGATCATCCCGGGCTGAAGCGCCACGCTGTTCGGCACCTTGGAGATCCGCTGCGGCCCCTCGTGCACCGACAGGTAGCTGCCCACCCCGTGGCCGGTGCCGTGGTCGTAGTCGAGTCCCAGCGACCACAGCGGCAGGCGGGCCAGCGTGTCGAGCTGCGACCCGGTGGTACCGCGCGGGAAGCGCGCCGTGCTGACGGCGATGTGCCCCTTGAGGACCAGCGTGAAACGCTCGCGCATTTCCGGGGTCGGCGCGCCGATGGCGATGGTGCGCGTCACGTCGGTGGTGCCGTCCTGATACTGGGCCCCACTGTCCAGCAGGAACAGGCTCCCCGGCTCCAGCCGGCGGTCGGTCGCCTCCGACACCCGGTAATGGACGATGGCGCCGTTCGGCCCCGCCCCGGAGATCGTGTCGAAGCTGAGGCCGCGGAAGCGGTCGTTGGCGCGGCGGAAGGCCAGCAGCCGGTCCGCCGCCGCGATCTCCGTCACGGTGCCCGACGGCGCCTCCCGCGACAGCCAGTGCAGGAAACGGACAAGCGCCGCGCCGTCGCGGGCGTGGGCGGCGCGGGTGCCGGCCAGCTCCGCCTCGTTCTTGCAGGCCTTGGGCAGGGCGCAGGGATCGGGGTCGCGCTCCAGCTTGGCGCCGGCCATGTGCAGCCGGTCGAAGATCCAGGCCGAGGTGCCGGCCGGGTCGGCCATCACCTTGCGCCCCTCGCGGCCCAGCCCGTCGAGCGCGGCGCCCAGCTCGTCCGGGGGGCGCACGGCGACCTGGTTGCCGAGGTGGGATTCCACGCCCGGCGCCAGCTTGCGGCGGTCGATGAACAGGTCCACCTGCCCGTCGTCCTTCAGGATCGCGAAGGACAGCGGCAACGGCGTGCAGGGCACGTCCGCGCCGCGCAGGTTGAGCAGCCACGCGATGGAGTCGGGCTGGGTCAGCACCACGGCGCCGATTCCGTTGCGCGCCAGATCGCCGGCGATGCGGGCGCGCTTGTCGGCGGCGCTGTCCCCGGCAAAGACAAGGTCCTGGGCGACCACCGGGGCCAGCGGGGCCGGCGGCTGGTCCGTCCACACGCGGTCCACCGGGTTGTCCGGGCAGGGCACGAGCGACAGGCCGATGCGCTCCAGCTGCTGGCGGGTGCGCTCCACCCAGCCGGCGGTGTGCAGCCACGGGTCGTAGCCGAGCCGCCCGCCTTGCGGCAGCGCCTCCCCCACCCACTCGGTCAGCGGATCGTCGACCAGATGCCGGTATTCGTAGAGATCGCCCGACACCTCCGTCTGGACCTGGAGGGTGTAGCGCCCATCCACGAAGATGGCGGCGCGCTGCCGTCCCACGACGGCGTGACCGGCCGATCCGGTGAAGCCGGTCAGCCAGGCGAGGCGCTGGGCACGCGGCGGCACATACTCACCCTGATGCTCGTCGCCGCGCGGCACGATGAAGCCGTCGAGATCGGCGCGCGCCAGGACGCCACGCAGGGCGGCGATGCGGGCGGCGTAATCCGGCGCCGCGGCGGGTCGGCTGTCCGCGAGTTCGGCCTTCAGGGCGCGGAGCTGACCGGCGAGATCCTCCGGGAGCCGCGCCCCGACCAGGACCATCCAGTCGTCAGGGTCCTCCCCCTCCGGCGCGGCGAGCACCCCGGCGACGAGGCTGCGGATGTCCGCGGGGGTTTGGGGCAGGCCCGCTTGGGCCAGGAGTTGCGCCAGGGTTTCGTCGCCGCGGTAAGCGCTGGACACGGGGGCTGATCCTCATCCGGTGAAGCCGACCGCGACAGGCTAGGCAGGGGCACCGCACCGCGCAAGCGCGGGAAAGGGCATAGGCGCACGAATGGTCACCCCTTGACGTGCATTCCTCGGATGTTCGTGAAGATCGGCACCAGGGCGACGATGCCGCGCGCGATACCCTCGACAGACAGAAATCGCGCCATCCGATCTCCGAGACTTCTCCCACCACTTCCGGATGTGTATGCTGCGCTCCAGATGATCCGTTCGTCGGGAAGCGACCGCGAATGGCGGCGCGTAGGCCGGTGAATACCCTGCGAGCCTGGATGCGGAACTGACGCAGTATTGACGCAGGACCGAACTTGGCTTGACCTTGTGATTATAGGAAATGCACGAGGCACCCTCGAATGGAGCGCACAATGCCTGACAAAGCATTCAAAAGCACTTTGATCGCAACACTTTCCTCAATATTTTCTGTTGCGCCAGTTCTATTCATAACGCTTCACAGCGATGATCCCGTTCACAACATATTAGCAATTCCCTTTCTGACGGGAGGCTTATGCTTTCTAACGGCTCTGGCAATCCTGCTTTACAAGAACAAGCATCGATAAACTCATCCCCCGTTCCCACGGGATCGAACAGGCGGCAAGACTCATGCCGGCACTGGGCTGACATGACCCGGCCGGCACGACCACCGAACCGCTGAAGGGTTCGGGTTCAAAGCCCTGAATCGTCTGGCAGACCCAGCCGCTCCAGGACGCGCTTGCGCGCAAGGCCGCGATCAACGTCGGGCACATGGAGCAGGCCGCCGATGCGGCGCAGCAGATTGGCCTCCAGGTCGTTCAGCTCGCCGTCGGCGTAGGCGACCTCCCACAGCATCTCGATGATCCACAGCCGCTTGTCCGGCGGGCAATGGTCGTTGATCACCGTGACGTAGCGGTAGTAGGGGGAGGCGCCTTCCGTATCGAACACGGCGGCGGACAGCAGGTCCTGCGCCTCTTCCTCGCTCAGATGGAAGTGGCGGCGGGTGACGTCGAGGATGCGCTCGCGCTCCGCCGGGGAAATGGTGTTGTCGGTGCGTGCGGCCTCGACCAGAAGGGCGGCGGCGGCGGCCTCCAGCCTGTGGCGGTCGTCGCCGGGGTCGTTCTCCTGGAACAGCGCCCTGATCCGGTTCAGCATCGGTCCTCCACGGGTCGTCCATATGTCCGGAAAACATTGGCGGCGGGAGGACCGAAATCCAGGGGCCTCAGCCCTTTACGGCCTTCCGCTTCGGGCGCTTCACCACAAGGGTGGTCCATTCGCCGACCGGGATGCGCGCAACCAGATGCAGGCCCTGGGTGCGGTGCGCCTGGATGACGTGGCGCTCCTGCCGGTTCAGCAGGCCGGCCAGCACGGCGACCCCGCCGCGCTGCAGATGGCGCTTCAGCTGCGGCGCCATGCGGGCCAGCGGACGGGCCAGGATGTTGGCGGTGATCAGGCGGTAGGGCTTGTGCTTGCCCACGATGGCGGTGTGGTAGCCGTCGCCGCCCTGCGAGCGGATGCGGGCCTTCACCCCGTTGAGCGCGGCGTTGACGCGGGTGACGCGCACCGCCTCCGGGTCGATGTCCACGGCGGTGACGGGCACCCGCCAGCGCTTGGTCACCGCCAGCGCCAGGATGCCCGAACCGCAGCCCATGTCGAGCGCCCCGCCCCGCCCGGCGCGCGGCAGGCTCATCCGCCGGGCCAGCCGGTCCAGCGCCATCAGGCAGCCCTTGGTCGACCCATGCTCGCCGGTGCCGAAGGCGGTGGCGGCGTCGACCAGCAGCGGGATGCTGCCCGCCGGGACGAGCCCCTCATGGTGGGAGCCGTGGACGAAGAAGCGCCCGGCCTGGATCGGCGGGAAGCCCTGGTAGCTGTGCGACACCCAGTCGATGAGCGGCAGCTCCTCGATGATCAGCTTGGGCTCGGGGATGCCCATGGCCTCGGCCAGAACGGCAACGCGGGCGTTCAGCCGCGGCTCGTCCGGCTGCCCGTAGACCGTCGCCTCGACCAGCCAGTCGCCGTGCTCCTCCAGCTCGAAGGTGGACACCGCGTCGGCGTGATCGCCAATCGCCTCGGCAAACGCGGGGGCGTGGGCTTCGGGAATGACGAGCGCGATGCGCCAGAGCTTGGAGGAGGACATGGGAAGGTCGCCGATGATGGGGTGGTCGTTGTCTGGTGGGAGACTTAACCACAGAGACGCCGAGACACAAAGATTTCCTGCGGCCGGGCTGGATCGGCCGCAGCCTGCGACGTTTTGGCCGAGGAAAGCACGGCACAGGCTCGCCGCCGCTTTTCTTACCACTTTTGAGTGGGCACACTGCACCCGGAGATCAGCGGATCAGGGGTTCCGCAAGAGCAAGACGGGGGAGACGGGCTTGATGCAGCGTGTTCGCAAGGCGGCCAGGGCATGGATGGCGGCGCTGGTGGCGTCTTCAGGAGCGGCGATGCTGTCGGGCTGCGCGCTCGATCCGGCCGGGCTGGCGATCGGAGCCATGAACGCGGCGAGCATGCCGTCGGAAGCGTCCCTGGTGGCCGATATGGTCCCCTCCTACCGGGGCACGGGCTGCCAAGCCCTGGCGTCGCTCCAGAAAGGGTACATCGACCAACTGCCCACGGTGGACCCGGCGTACCGCGAGGCTGTGGTGGTCAACATCAAGGCGGTGCGTCAAGTCATGGCGGAGCAGCGCTGCGCGGAGGGTGGAGGCACGGGGGCGGGTGCGGGCTCCGCACCGGCGACGACCGTCACCACCGGCCCCAATGGCATCGGCGGAGCGGTGGCCGGCACGGCCGCTCCCGCCGCGGCACCGGCGAGCGAACCGCAGGGAGCGATGGGAGCGGCTGTGGGCCCGTTGACCGCCCAACTGGCGCAGGCCTTGGGGCTGGAGTCGCCGCGCGGCCTGGTGGTGACGACGCTGCTCCCGGGCAAGGCGGCCGAGCTGTCGGGCATCCGCGGCGGCGACGTGATCCTGGAGGTGCGCGGCGTCGCGGTGGATGATGTGATGCAGATGCGCCGTGTTCTGGGCGTGGTGCCCAGCGGGCAGAGCGTGCTGGTCAAGCTGTGGCGCGCCCGCGAGCCGCGCGAGCTGATCGTCGGCCCGATCATCAGCACGACCCCGGCCCTGCCGCCGGGAGCCGTGTACGCCGATGCGCCGGTCCTGCCGGCCGCGCCGGTGCGCGAGCGCTTCTGCGTGGCCCAGGTGACCGGTTCGGGCCTGTTCTCGAGCAGCGTGCATTCGCCGCTGTTCACGGTGCGCAACGACGGCAGCGAGGCGGAAAGCGCCAAACTGACGACGGCCTTTTGGGAGGCGGCGCGGAAGGCTCAACCCGGATACTGGCTGGCGCCGCACCCGCAGCCGACCTGCACCCGGGATTCGAAGGTCTGCACGTCGGTCAGCGCCGATTCCGACGTGCTGATGATGCTGTGCGAGACCGACCGTGGGAAGGGCGTGGAGATATACGAAGCGCTGCGGCGGGACAAGCCGCAGACCGAACTCCCCTGGTCGCCGCCGGCGTCGTGAGGCGAAGCCGGCGGGGTCACCGCCCCGACAGCCGGTCCGCGATGTCGTGCATCCCCTGCTCGCGCAGGATCGCCTGACGGTGGCGGATGAGGCGGCGGGCCAGCGCCTTCTCGACCTCGGCGCCGCCGAGCAGGCGCCCCTGCGGATCGCGCAGGTGGGTGGCGAGGTGGTCTGCCAGCAGCGCCTCCTTCCTCGGGTCGCGGCGGTCGAGCGGCTGGGTGCCGTTCAGCGAGTGCTGGATGCGCTCCAGGAGGACGGCGCGGCAGCACGGCGCGCGCCCCTGGACGATCAGCGCCCCGACATGGGCCAGCAGCGGGCTGACCGGCTCGCTCTTCGGCTGCGGGTCGCGGCCCAGGATCAGGTCGGCCAGCGCGCACAGCCCCAGGGCGAGGTTCGGCTGCGCGCCCAGAAGCTCCTTCACCAGCTCGGCGGAGCCCAGCGCGTCGGCCATCACCCCGTCGAGCAGGGCGAGGTGCCGCGGCTCCACCTCCGGCCCGATCAGGTCGAGCAGCATCTCCAGCTTACCCGCCAGCGAATTGCGGTCGGCCAGATGAAACGTGAGCTGGCTGAGGAAGGCGAAGTCGTGCCCCTCCTCCCCCACCGCGGCGGCAAGGGCGCGGCTGGAGCGGGACAGGTCGGCGGGATCGAAGGCCGGCAGGGCCTTGCGCTCGGCCTGGAAATCGCGGGCGCGGGTCATCACGATGTCGGCGAAGCCCCGCAGCTCGCGCGCCCGCGCCGGCACGGCGACGCCGTGGCGGTCCGCGTGGTGGCGGGCCACCGCCTGGAGCGCCGCGCCCAGCAGCAGGCCCTGCTCGTCGAGCTTGCGCAGGTAGGTCCAGGAATGGAGAAGCTCGGTCGGGGTGATGCGGAACTTGTCGAGGAAGGGGCGCAACAGCCGGCCGGTGACCACCCGCGACTCGAACCCGTAGAGATCGCCGGGGGCCGTGCAGCAGGGTGCGCCCTCCGCCGTGCCGCCCAGCGCCATGGGCTTGTCCTTCACCACAGGAACGGCCTTCTGGAAGATCACCGTCTCCAGCGACAGCCCGGCCAGCGAGCGGAACTTGATGGCCTTGACCTCCTCCACCCCGCTGACCGCCAGCCAACTGCGGGCGGAGGCCAAGGCCCGGCGCTCGTCGTCGTAGGTCCCTTCGATCGTCCAGCGCCCCTCGCGGCGGATCTGGACCTCGAACGCGGTGCTGCTCTTGCCGAACACTGGGCGGGTTCCGTGGCTGTGGGCACGATGTCTGTGCACAACCAGTAGCCGAACCCGGACGCCCGACCTGTGACGATCGTCACCGCGGCGGAGCGCTGCGGCAATCGGTCACCGTGCCTTCAGCAATCCACCATCCTCAGCCCGCCTTCTCCGCCGGCACCACGAAGCTGTCCATCACCTTCTTGCTGCCGGCCTGATCGAAGTCGATCTCCAGCTTGTCCTGGTCGACCGTCGTGACGGTGCCGTAGCCGAACTTCTGATGGAACACCCGCGCTCCCTTCGGGAAGGGTGCGTTCGGACGGGCGCGGGGAGCGACCTGATAGGAGCCGCTGTCCAGCGTGATGGTGCGCGGCGACGGGGACTGCTGCCGGCCCGCCGCCTGCTGGCCGGCGCGGAAGGCGGCGTAGCTCGACGAATCGCGGAAGCTCCCGCCCCCGCCGAAGCTATTGCCAGCGTTTCCGCCGGGGTAGAGGCCGCTCGCCGCCTCCGCCTCGACGTCGCCGCCGGGGATCTCCTCGACGAAGCGGGAGGGGATGGCGCTGACCCAGTTGCCGTAGAGCCGCCGGTTGGCGGCGTGGCTGATGTAGGCCCGCTTGCGCGCCCGGGTCAGCCCGACATAGGCGAGGCGGCGCTCCTCCTCCAGCCCGGCGATGCCGGTCTCATCCAGCGCGCGCTGGTTGGGGAACACGCCCTCCTCCCAGCCGGGCAGGAAGACCATGTCGAACTCCAGCCCCTTGGCGCCGTGCAGGGTCATCACCGTGACCTGATCGACGCCGGCGGCCTCGGCGTTCTCCATGACCAGCGCGACATGCTCCAGGAAGCCCGACAGGTTCTCGAACTCCGCCATGGCGGTGATGAGTTCCTTCAGGTTCTCCAGCCGGCCCGGCGCCTCGGGCGTCTTGTCCTCCTGCCACATGCGGGTGTAGCCGGACTCGTCCAGCACCATGCGGGCCAACTCGGTGTGCGGCATGGTCGCCGACAGGGTGCGCCAGCGGAAGAAATCCTGAAGCAGGGTGCGCATCACGCCGCGCACCTTGGGCTTCAGCTCGTCCGTCTCGGTCAGCGCCCAGCCCGCCTCGGTCAGCGGCATCCCGCGCGAGCGCGCCGCCTGATAGAGGCATTGCAGGGCCGCCGGGCCGACACCGCGCTTGGGCACGTTGACGATGCGCTCGAAGGCCAGATCGTCGTCGGGCGAGTTGACGACGCGCAGATAGGCCATCGCGTCGCGGATCTCCTGCCGCTCGTAGAAGCGCGGGCCGCCGATCACCCGGTAGGGCAGGCCCAGCGTGATGAAGCGCTCTTCGAACTCGCGGGTCTGGAAGCCGGCGCGGACCAGGACGGCGATCTGGGCGAGCGAGACGCCCTGGCGCTGCAGCGCCTCGATCTCGTCGCCGACCCAGCGGGCCTCCTCCTCGCCGTCCCAGACGCCGCGCACGCGCACCGGCTCGCCACCGTCGGCCTGGGTCCACAGCGTCTTGCCGAGCCGCCCCTTGTTGTTGGCGATCAGGCCGGAGGCCGCGGACAGGATGTGCCCGGTGGAGCGGTAGTTCTGCTCCAGCTTGACCACTTTGGCGCCGGGGAAGTCGGCCTCGAAGCGCAGGATGTTGCCGATCTCGGCGCCGCGCCAGGCGTAGATCGACTGGTCCTCGTCGCCGACGCAGCAGATGTTCTTGTGGGCCTGCGAAAGGATGCGCAGCCACAGATACTGGGCAACGTTGGTGTCCTGATACTCGTCGACCAGGATGTACTTGAACTTGCGGTGGTATTCCGCCAGCACGTCTGGGTGCTTCTGGAAGAGCGTGATGTTGTGCAGCAGCAGGTCGCCGAAGTCGCAGGCGTTCAGCGTGCGCAGCCGCTCCTGATAGGCGCGGTAGAGTGCCACCACGCGCCCGCCGGCCACGTCGCCGCCGTCACCCTCGTTCAGCCGGTCCGGGGTCAGGCCGCGGTCCTTCCAGCGCTCGATCACGCCCAGCACCTGCCGCGCCGGCCACTTCTTGGAATCGACGTTCGCCGCCTCCAGAAGCTGCTTGATCAGGCGGATCTGGTCGTCGGTGTCGAGGATGGTGAAGTTGGACTTCAGCCCCACCAGCTCGGCGTGGCGGCGCAGGATGCGCGCGGCCAGCGCGTGGAAGGTGCCCAGCCACCAGCCCTCCGGCTCGATCCCCACCAGATGGGCGACGCGCTCGCGCATCTCGCGGGCGGCCTTGTTGGTGAAGGTCACCGCCAGGATCTGGAAGGCGGCGGCCCGGCGCGTCATCAGCAGATGGGCCAGCCGGGTGGTCAGCACGCGGGTCTTGCCGGTGCCGGCGCCGGCCAGCACCAGAACCGGGCCGTCCATGGCCTCGACCGCCTCGCGCTGCACGGGGTTCAGCCCGTCCAGATAGGCGAAACGCTGCGCCGGCGCGGAGGCCGGGGCGCCCGCGTGGCTGAGGGGATCATGGCCCAGCGGATCGTCGTAGGCGTAGGGATCGGACATGCGGCACCGGATTTCCTGGGTGGGCTCCCCCGCGGTCGGGAGACGCCCTTCATCGAAAGAGGACACCGTATATAGCACGCCCCCCGGCGCATCGAACCCCTTCCCTTGACGGAACGGCCGGGGCGCTCCGCCGATCGGCATGGGACTAGGCCCATGGGCCGAGATCGGCGCAGCCGGCACTATGTCCGACACCATAGCGCTTGTCTTATCACAATGGCCCGAAGACACATCGGCCATAAGAGCCCAAGAATTGTCCGCAGTCACAGACAAATCACAGGCAGAACCGAATTCAGGACCGATTGATTATTCCCGGTGAGACATTCGTGAATGGTTCGTTGGACGGTTTGTCTTATTTCGGCTTAGGGCATATGCCCATTGCGAGACATAATTTTTCCTTTGGGGAAATTTTCTGTTCCGCAAATCCGGGGTAATGTCCAATCAGATCGTGGCACCCCGGAACCAAACGGACAGCCGCGGAGAGCGGCCCTCCCCCCGGACCGGATGTCCACGGAGGCGCCAGACGAACGACCGAATTGAAACAAACAGAGGGCGGGTAGGAACAATGGACCCCGTGAACGTTTTCCTGATCGACGCGAACAAGCTCTTCCGCGAAGGCATGAAGCGTCTGTTCGAGAACACGCCCTTCAAGGTGATGGGCGAGGCCGGCACCCTGCGCGAGGGCGTCCCCGCGGTCGAGGCGGCGGGCACCCAGCCCGACCTGGTCCTCATCGACCTCATCAACGGCGGCGAGGACGAGGCCGAACAGCTCCGCGCCCTGCGTGACGGCCATCCCGGCATCCGCGTCGTCATCCTGACCACCGACCTGTGCACCCGCCGCCTGTCGGGCGCGCTCGGCGCCGGCGCCCACGGCTACCTGATGAAGGATATCGCCTGCGAAGCGCTGATGCAGTCGCTGAAGCTGGTGATGATGGGCGAGAAGGTGTTCCCCACCCATCTGGCCGAGCTGCTGATCAACGGCCGCAGCGAAGAGCTGGCGACCGAGGTCCCGGCCCGCCGCAAGGGCCTGTCCCAGCGCGAGATCCAGATCCTGCGCTGCCTGCTGAACGGCAACTCCAACAAGATGATCGCCAACCACCTCCACATCACGGAGGCCACGGTGAAGGTCCATCTGAAGAGCCTGCTGCGCAAGATCAACGCCTCCAACCGCACCCAGGCGGCCATCTGGGCGCTGAACAACGGCATCGGCGATCAGCCGGCGGAAGCCGCCGGGGTCAGCGCCGGCGTGGTCTGATCCCGTGGTCTGATCCATCGTCCTGCTTCTTGCGGTTCTGCCTTCCCGGCACCCACAACGCCGGCCGCGCCATCCCGCGGCCGGCGTTGTGGCGTCCGGAGCACCCGTTTTGGGTGTGGCGGCACGCCATAAGTGGTGCGCCATAGGACCAAAGGCCCTCTTCCGCCTCGAAATGATGATGGCTATTTCGGCAATACGCTCCGAATTTGTTTGGATCGCAGCCCCGACACGATGAGCATCATGGAATCCAGCGCGGAAAAGCCGACCCTGAACGTTCTGCTTGCCGACGACCACCTGCTGTTCCGGGACGGGCTGCGGCGTCTGCTCGCCCAATCGGACGACAGCATGGTGTTTCACGAGGCCGGGACGTTCGACGACGTCCGCCGCCTGTGCGACGGCGCCATCGCCTTCGACCTGATCCTCCTGGATCTCGGCATGCCGGGATGGAACGGCTTCTCGCTGCTCGGCGAGATCCACCAGCGGCTTCCCAAGGCGCTGCTGGTCGTGGTGTCGGGATCGGAGAAGCGGTCGGACCTGCTGGCCGCGCTGGAGAACGGCGCCGCCGGCTTCATCCCGAAGTCGAGCAGCGCGAAGGTGCTGATGGGTGCCCTGCAGCTCGTGCTGGCCGGCGGCGCCTATCTGCCGGAACAGGCGATCCGCGGCGACCGGATGGCCGACAGCGCGCCGCACGCCGGCAATGGCGGGGGGGACGCCGATCCGCTGGGCTCCCTGGCCGATGGGGCGGGCGACCAGTTGACCCCGCGCCAGCGCGACGTGCTGAACCGCCTGCGCGACGGCAAGTCAAACAAGCAGATCGCGCACGAGCTGGGCCTGACCGAAGGCACGGTGAAGGTGCATGTAACGGCGATCCTGCGCCAACTCGGCGTGCGCAACCGGACCCAAGCGGCGATCACCGCGAACGGTCTCTGACCGGTCGCCCCTTCGAGGCCTCGCCCTCTCAGGCCCCTCCCCTCTCCACCGAAGCGACCAACGCGGCGAGTGCGCCGCGGATGGCCGATTCGTGCTTGGCGGGCAGAACCTGCTGGCCGGGAACGGTCACCACCGTCAAGGTGCGGCAGCCGGTCAGGCGCTGCTCCAGAAAGGACGCGCCCGCAAAGCCGTCCGGCACATCCTTCCCTTGCACCAGCGTGACCGGCACACGGACCGCGTCGAGCACGGGCGCCATGGCCTGAAGCTCCGCTGCGCTGTCGCGGACGACCGGCGGCAGGATGCGCGCGGCGATGCGGCGGAACACGCCCGGCCGGGCCGCCTCCTCGGTCATCGGGTCGATCAGCAGAAGGCCGCCGACCAGCTCCGGAAAATCAAGCACGGCCCGCAGCGCCACCGGCACGCCGCTGCCGCAGCCGATCAGCAGCGGCTTGCGCGAGCGTCGGAGCGCCAGAAGCGGACGCAGCGCCGCCGCCGGCACGCCGGGATCGGTGCCGCGCAGGCGGGAGGCGCCGCTGATCGGCGCCGGATCGGGCCGTGGCACGGCCACCCATTCCTGCCCGGCCGGGACGGCGCGCAGCAGGCGGGTCCAGGCCCGGGATTCACTCGATGCCGCATGGACCAGGATGATCCGCCGCCCGGCGGGATCGCCGGCGACGAAGCAGCCCGGCCCCACCTCCCGCGATGCGCCGCAGCGTGACGTCGGCGCCTCGCCGGGCGATGACGGCACGATGCCGAACGCGGCTCCGGCGGGCCGCCCGGCGCTGCTGTGTATGGTCAAGGCTCCGCTCCCCGATTCCCGAACATGGTGCGGAGATCGTCTCCGCCGATTGACAGGGAGCCTAATGGAGGGTTTGCAGCCTTGTCCCGTACCATAAAAAGGCCCGAAATGGCGCGAACGGTGGCAGCAAATCCCGAAAATCGCAGGTTTTTACCCCAATTGTTGTGCAGTCCCGCCATTACCGGCGAAATCCGCACAAGAATTGGGACCATCAAGGGCCGAAAAGGTCAGTGAGCCGGCACCATCAGTGAATGGTGTTGCCGTCGGGAAGCGCCTCGACCGGACGGTCGTCGCGCGGCTCGGACGGGCGGTGCAGCTCGCGCATCAGATCCCGCCAGTCCGGCGAGCCGCCGAGCTGCTGGATCAACTGTGTGGAGAAGGCGAAGACGGCCATCTCCAGCGGCCCGTTGTCCTCGGCATGGGCGTTGACGGTCAGGCAGGACTCCGCGGCGCTGACGAAGATGGCCGACGCGATGGCCACCCCCGGCCCCGGTTCGGGCAGCGGCACCGGCACCGGGGCGGACCCGGTGGTGCGCAGGGCCGACAGGTTCTCCACCAGCAGGCGGGTGCGGATGGCGGTGTCGATCGCCGCCCCCATGGTGTAGCCGGCCTCCGACTCCGCGGCGGAGCGCAGCAGGCGCAACCCCGCGATCACCCCATGGGCGACGTCGGCGGTGCCGGCGCGCTTGGCCGCTGCGGCGATGGCGGTGCCAAGGATGGCGGTGACCACCGGTGCCATGCTCTCGGCGTCGTCGCCCATGACGGCGGCGTCGGTGGGTTCTTCGTGGTTCTGGACCTCGTTCATGCGGCCTCCGATCCGGTGATACCCTGGATGGCGTGCGGCGCGGACCCCGGTTCCCTGCGGAACCGCTTTTTGCTCAAAGGTCCCTCTTTCGATCTGTGGCCTTTCCGGAGGGCATTCAAGCCGCCGGAAGTCGGGAAGGGGTGAATCTTTCGATGCGCCACTTTCGCCGATCCCTCCTCTGGGCGAAGCCACCCTCCATCCCCACATGTGCGGGCAAAAGGAGAAACACCCGATGCCCTTCCTCAGCCTTCTTCTCAACATCCTGTGGGTGGTGACCGGCGGCATCTGGATGGCCGCGGGATGGCTCCTCGCGGCCATTCTGATGGTCATCACCATCGTCGGCATTCCGTGGGCGCGGTCGGCCTTCACGATCGCCTGGTACACCCTGTTGCCCTTTGGACAAACCGCTGTCCGCCGGGATGAGTTCCGTGGCCGCGAGGACATCGGCACCGGCCTGCTCGGCACGCTGGGCAACATCCTGTGGTTCGTGCTGGCCGGCTGGTGGCTGGCGCTCGGCCATCTGGTGGCTGCGGTCGGCCTTGCCATCACCATCATCGGCCTGCCCTTCGCCTGGGCGCATCTGAAGCTCGCCCTGCTGGCCCTGTGGCCGGTCGGCACCGAGATCGTGACGGTGGACGAGGCGGAATCCCGCCGCCGTTTGCTCGGCCGCGGGGCCTACTGAGCGGAGCGTTCCCGCTCCGCCATGCCCTTCAGCATGACCGAGGCCCGCCAGAAGCCGAGGTCCGCCCCATCCACGAAATGGACGTGCCGGTCGGCGGCGAGGTCGCCGACCAGACAGGTCACCGTGGAGGCCGCCGCCCGCGCCGTGCCGTAGCGGATGCGCCCGGCCGCCGCGTGGGCGGCCAGCATGGCCTCGATGGCGGCAGCCTCCGTCTCCGTCACGTCGAGGACGAGGCGCGGCCCGCCGGCCGATTTGCGGAAGTCCGACCGTTCGGCCATGCCACGGCGGTAGCGGTCCGGATCGAAGCCGGCCACCCGCCACCCGCCGCCCAGAATCGCGGCGAGCAGCGCGGATTTCCCGAGAAGCGACAGGGCGCAGGCCAGCCGCCGCCCGCGCGGGCGCGTGCGCGCCTCCAGCCACAGCGACCGCCAGGAAGGCGGCCAGCGCACCGCCAGCCGTTCGCCCATGCCGAGCGGCGCCGCCGTGGCGGTCGGCACGATCCGCTCGATGTCGGCCTGGACCCGGGCCAGCACCGACAACCCCGGACCGCCACCGGGCAACGGGTCGACGATCACGCACAGGATCACGCCGCGTCCGCTGTTGACCGGGTTCCAGCGGCAGGACACGCCCTCCAGCCCGGTCAGCGGGCCGGGCCGCGGCTCCAGCCGCCAGCGCGGATCGGCCTTCACCCAGGCGTCCGCAGCAGTGACCCCGCGCCCCAGGAACAGGCCAAAGGCGTCGCCGTTGCCGAAATCCTGCAGGGCGACCAGCACCTCCAGCCCCTCGTCGAGAAGCGCCCGCACGGGCACGAGGCCGACCCGCAGCGGCACGTCCATCTCCGTCCCGGCCCAATGGGCGAGCGCCGCCAGCGCCCGCTCCGCCGCCACCCGGCGGCCCGGCGGGACGGCGGCGATGGCGCCGTCCCCGCCGAACTGGCAGGCGGCGGGCTGCTCCGGCTCCCGCACCGCCTCGGACAGGACGGCAACCACCGCGGCGGCGACGAAATTCACATCGCGATGCCGCCCCTCCGCGGCCAGACGGGTGCTCGCCACCACGTCGGCGACGGCCAGCGACCAGTCACCGTCCAGCGCCGCGTAATGGGTGGGATCGGCGGCTTCGGCGGTGAAATCGTGGATGGACGGCAGGGGCATCGCCTTGCTCACGCCATGAGGTTCCGGGAACGGGCCGCTCCAGTCTACGCCCCGGCCCGCGCCCTGTGAATCACCCCCGTGAAGCGTTCCCTGAACCCATCCGCAATGGACCCATCCCGGATTGTCGGTCCGACCCGTCCGTTCCATCGTGCCGCGGTCCAATCCGGGGAGGAACGCCATGGGATTCGCGAGCGACTGGAAATCCGCCAAGACGGCTTTTGAAACCGCCACCGGCAAGAAGAAGCCGAGCGCCAAGTTCATGGGCGTCTTCCACAAGTCCGGGCTGGAGGACGTGACCAAGGCACTCGACACCGCCCTTGGCAAGAGCGATGCCAAGGCGCTGGAGAAGGCGCTGCTCGACTATGTGAAGAGCGCCACCGCCTATCAGACGACGCTGGAGAAGTCGGCCAAGGCCGAGGGTGTCGCGACCATCGCGGCGGAGCTGAAGAAGCTCGGGCAGTCGCTGGACGACATCGGGCGCCGCGCCGGCGTCGCCGTCAACGAGCGCATCGCCGAGATGCGCGAGGACGCCGAGGCGGAGAAGGCCAGGGAGGCCGAGGAGCAGGGCAAGGCCGCCCGCGCCATCGCCGACAAGGTCGCGGTGCAGATCGACGGGCTGCTGAAGACCACCAACGCCGACATCAAGCTGCTCGACCAAGCCGCCGCCAACGCCGACCTCGCGCTGCGCAACGTTCTGGAGGCGCAGGGGGCGGGCAACGCCAAGGAGGCGAAGGCTCAGGCCGCCGCGGTCCAGGCCGCCGCCAAGACGGTGGACGCCCAGGCCAAGAAGGTCGCCGCGACCGCCGCCCAGGCCGCCAAGCTGTTCTCGCAGGCCAAGGCCGCCGTCGCCAAGATGAAGCTCGACCCCAAGCAATATGGGGGACGCGACCCGGCCCAGGGGGCCTTCGACCGGGCCGACGCCATCGTCATGAAGCTGGACCAGCTGAAGGACGACACCGCCGAGGCCGCCAGCGAGGCGGCCGGGATCGTCAAGGAGGCCGCCCAGGCGCTGAAGGGCGCCCTGGACCTGCGCGCCACCTATCTGGCGAGCTGCCGCAAGCTGGCCAAGCGGGCGCAGGACGCCGACTCCTTCTACGACAACATCGCCCGCGACGTCGGCGGGCAGGCCGACCGCGCGCAGCAGGAGCAGATGGTCGCCGAAGAGGCGGAGGACGACAAGCGGGCGGCCTCGATCAAGACGGCGACCTTCTACATCACCCAGGTGCGCCAGCAGGCCGCCCAGGCGAAGAAGGAGATCCTGGCCGCCGCCAACGAGATCACCGGCACCCGCAAGTCCTTCCCGGCCATGGTTTCCGACAAGGACCCCGACTTCGGCCCGCTGCTCGCCGAGGCGAAGGTGTCTCTGGACGGGTTGAAGGAATCGCACGCCGCCCTGACCAAGGCCGAGACCAAGATCGACAAGGTTGAGACCGCTCTCAAGAAGCTGGGGTAACAGGACCGCGCAACGCCTCCCGCGCCGCCCGGAAGGACGCGGGAGGCGTTGCGCGCGTTCACATCATGACTTCGGTCAGACTGTCCATCATCTCCCGCTCGTGCTCGATCAGCATCAGCTCCTCGCCCATGAAGTCGCGCATGGATACGACGCCGATGACGTGTCCGTCGCGGACGACCGGCAGGTGGCGCAGGCCGTGGTCGGCCATCCGGCGCAAGGCCTCGCCCACCGTGATGTCGTGGGCCGCGGTGACCGGGCACGGGGTCATCACCTCCGACAGCCGGGTCTGATCCGGGTCCAGCCCGTCGGCCACCACGCGGTCGGTCAGGTCGCGCTCGGTGAAGATGCCTTCGATCTGTTCGTCGATGGAGGCGGTGACCACGACGGACGCCACATGGGCGGCCTTCATCTGCCGCGCGGCATCCCGCACCGACGCCCCCGCCGGAAGGCTGACCACGCGGCGGCGGTTCAAAAGATCTCCGATGTTGCGATGCATCATGGCTTTCCTCCTCCAAGTGCGGATGTTTTGGAAGACCACGGCGGCTGTTTTCATTGGTCTGACCGCCGCGCCCGCGCCCAGTCGTCGGCTCGCGCCTCCTTTCGCTGTTCATTTGCGGATGCGAAAAGAATGCCGCACCTGCGAAATGCCGAAACGGGCGAAATCTGTCCACAGACCTATTTATCAAGTGTTGAAAAAGGTAATCACTTTCTCACCACTTGACGAGCGAAGCCACCGCAAAACAACGTCATGGTTGCCATGACCGCGCAACATGCGACAAAACCACTCACCATTGCCCGACGGTGGTGGTTCTGGCATGGAAAATCAGACCATTTTCGCTGGCGGATCAAGCTTAACCATTATTAAAGGAAATAGGTCCGAAACTCCGGACAATTGCAGTTCTGTCACGATGTTGTCTGGAAGGGGCCTGGGCCGCCATGTCGTGGTTGTCGAAATTGAGCGGACGAGGCAAATCCACCGCGGCTTCCGCGTCCAACGCCAAGGAACGCCCCGCCGATCCCCCGACCATCCGGATCGACAGCCACGAATATGTGCCGGAGGAGTTCGTCCTCGGGTCTTTCCGCATCCGCCCCTATGACGGGGACTTGATCGCCAAACAGCAGTTCGACTTCCGCATCCTCTTCCGGCTTGGCGAGGAACATTCGGATTTCGCCTGCCGGGGCGTCGTCGTGAAGATGGACGAGCAGGCCGGTCTGGTCGCCCGCTTCCACCAGCCGCCGCCGGCTCACACGCGCAAGTTGATCGAGTATCTCAAACTCTGGAAAGGCCTGTAAAAAGCAGGCGCCCCTCCGGAAAAACGAAGGCCCGCCGTCACGACAGCGGGCCTTCTTCATTGGCGACGTCACCAGACGGACCGCAGGTCAGACGGTCTCCAGCGCCTTGCGGCTGTGCAGGGCGATCATCTGCTCCTCGTCGGTCGGGATGACGTAGACGGGGATGCGGCTGGTCGGGGCGGAGATCAGCGGGCCGTTGGCCTCGTTCGCCGCCGGGTCGAGGACCACGCCGAGCCAGGCCAGCTTGTCGCCCACCCGCGCCCGCACCGGGGCCGAGCGCTCGCCGATGCCGGCGGTGAAGACCAGCGCATCGATCCCGCCCATCGACGCGGCGAGCGCGCCCGTCTCCTTGGCGATGCGGAAGCAGAACAGCTCCACCGCCTCCTCGGCATGCGGGTCCTCGTTGTCCAGCAGGGCGCGCATGTCGTTGGACAGGCCGGACACGCCGAGCAGGCCCGACTTGTTGTAGAGCAGCTTCTCGATGGCGTCGGCGCCCATGCCCTTCTGGCGCATCAGATAGATCAGCACGCCGGGATCGATGTTGCCGCAGCGGGTGCCCATGGGCAACCCGTCCAGCGCCGTGAAGCCCATGGTGCTGTCCACGCTGCGCCCGGCGTGGATGGCGCACATGCTGGCGCCGCTGCCGAGATGGGCGACCACCACGCGGCCGTCGGCCAGTTCGGGCGCCAGCTCCGGCAGGCGGCGGGCGATGTACTCGTAGGACAGGCCGTGGAAGCCGTAGCGGCGCACGCCCTCGTCGGTCAGTTCGCGCGGGATGGCGAACATCTGCGCCTGCCAGGGCTGGCCGCGGTGGAAGGCGGTGTCGAAACAGGCGACCTGCGGCAGCTCCGGATGGGCCTCGGCCAGCGCGCGGATGGCGGCGAGGTTGTGCGGCTGGTGCAGCGGGGCCAGGGGGACGAAGCTTTCCAGCTCCTCCATCACCGCCGGGGTCAGCAGCACCGGGGCGGCGTGGCGGGTGCCGCCATGCACGACGCGGTGGCCGGCGGCCAGCAGCTTCGCCCCGTCCAGCCGCCCTTCGATCCATTCCAGCAGGAAGGCCAGCAGGGCGGTGCGGTCGGACGGCTCGCCCGCCGCCCAGACCCGCTCGGCCAGCGGGCGCTTGGCGGCGTCCTTGGCCTCGAACTTCGGTTCGGTGCCGATGCCGGAGATCTGACCGTTGATCGTCACCCGCAGCCCCCCCGCCCCGCTTTCCCGGAAGACCGAGAATTTCAGGCTGGAGGAGCCGGCGTTGATGACCAGGATGGCGTTGCCGCCACCCGCGTTCTGAGTGGTCATGACGGTCGCCCCTCTCACTCGGCCGCGGCGGCGGCGCCGCGGCGGCGGGCGGCGGCGGCCAGGACGGCCACGGCGCAGGACGCCAGACGGGTGCGCACGTTGTCGGCGCGGCTGGTCAGGATGATCGGCACGCGGGCGCCGAGCACGATGCCGGCGGCATCGGAGTTCGCCAGGAAGGAGAGCTGCTTGGCCAGCATGTTGCCGGCCTCCAGGTCCGGAACCAGCAGGATGTCGGCCTGGCCGGCGACCTCGGACACGATGCCCTTGGTGCGGGCGGCTTCCAGGCTGATGGCGTTGTCGAAGGCCAGCGGTCCGTCGAGGATGCCGCCCTTGATCTGGCCGCGGTCGGCCATCTTGCACAGCGCCGCCGCTTCCAGCGTCGAGGCGATCTTCGGGTTCACCGTCTCGACCGCCGACAGGATGGCGACGCGCGGCGTCTCGACGCCCAGCACCTTGGCGAGGTCGATGGCGTTCTGGACGATGTCCACCTTGTCTTCCAAGGTCGGATAGATGTTGATCGCCGCGTCGGTGATGAGAAGCGTGCGCGGGTAGGTCGGCACGTTCATCACGAAGACGTGGCTGAGCCGCCGGCCGGTGCGCAGGCCGGTCTCCTTGCGGACGACCTCGGCCATCAGCTCGTCGGTGTGCAGGCTGCCCTTCATCACCGCCTCGCACTCGCCGGAGCGGGCCAGCCGGACGCCGGTCTCGGCCGAGGCGTGGGAATGCGCCACGTCGACGATGCGGTAGCGGCTGATGTCCAGCCCATGGGCCTCGGCGACCGACTTGATCTTGGAGGCCGGGCCGATCAGCACCGGGTCGATCAGGTTGGCCTCGGCGGCCTCGACCGCGCCCTTCAGCGAGCTTTCGTCGCAGGGATGGACGACGGCGGTCGGCACCGGGGGCAGCGTTTCCGTCTTACCGAGAAGCTCGTCATGGCCGTCGTGGCGGATGACCTGGACCTGCGGCAGCTCGTGCGCGGCGCGGCGGACCTTGCGGGTCGGCGCGATCACCTCGGCGAGGCCGGAGACGACCTCCTTGCCGTCCTGGTTGCGGGCGACGCAGTCGAAGACGACGATGTTCTTCTCGGCGTGCTTCTCCTTGGCGGTGACCGTCACGGTGATGACGTCGCCCAGGCCCACCGGGCGCTTGAAGCGCAGGTCCTGGCCCATATAGATCGTCCCCGGCCCCGGCAGCAGCGTGCCGAGAACGGCGGAGATCAGCGAGCCCGACCACATGCCGTGGCCGATCACCTTGTGGAACTGGCTGTCCGCCGCATACTCCTCGTCGAGGTGCGCGGGGTTGATGTCGCCGGACACCGTGGCGAACAGCTCGATGTCGGACATGGTCAGACGCCGCGACAGGCTCGCCTGCTGGCCGATCTGGATTTCCTCGAAGGTGACGTTCTCGATCATGGCTGAGCCGTTCTTGCCGAAGTCGGGGGTAGCGGGCGCAATAACACGGTCCATTGGAGAAGCTCCTCAATCGGATAGCGGCTCGGAATCGCATGATCCCCGGGCCGAATCCTCCCGGCCTGCGGATCGCCCTGTCGTCCGCGGCCTTTTTGTTGGACCCCTGGAACGGCCGACCCGGGAAGGGCCGCCCGCCAGGGGCCGGTTCGAGGTGCCCTGAATAGCGTGGCACCGTGAAAGAGATGTGACAGGGTGGCGCATTTCGCGGTTCCGTTGCGGTGCAACAATGTCGCACCCCCGTCACCGCGCCGGTCCCGCCGCCCCACCGCACCCCGCGCCGCCCGTCTTCCTCGACCGGCGGAAGTGTCGTTCCGTCACGGTCTTACGACGACCCAAGGTCTCACCCCATGACCTATGTCAAGCGGTCGGAAGACGGAGTCCGTTTACTTTCCAGCAACCAAAACCGCTCGCGCAGCATTGTATCACTGAGCAGGCGCAGCATGGCAAGACCTTGCGCGCGGGGGCGCAAGATTGATGGTTCGTTGGAGTTCGTGTGAGAAGTTGAACAACGCCACGGCGCCCCTGCCGATTCCGCAGCGCACACGCCCGCCGCACGCATGGCGGGGACCGTAAAGGCCCAGGCCGGGGACTCAGGGTGAGAAACGGACAAAAGCGGCGATCCGGACATCGCTCGCCCTGCCCTCCTGATCCGAAGCCAGCCTCCCTTTGAAGGCCATGCATCATACGAGTGCCGCCACCGAAACCCATTCCAGGGGTTTACCCAAGGCACCCGAAATCCTCGCCCCCCTCATGACATGAATTATACGCAGGGATTTATGGCAACAACCCGTTCAAGACAGCCATATGGGCTGCCGCCAATCCCGTCACCTCAATTTCCCGAACATTTGCGACAGCGTAAGGGCTGTTGTATTTGAAATTGATGAATGTGGAACCGGGCCAAGTCTCCAGGTACCAATCCTTTCCCACACCCAGGTTAATGCGGACCCACCAGTGATTATAATTTGGGGGGTTTCTTGCTCCATCGGGAGCTTGAGGGGAATGATGCATCGCAACATAGTACCGCACGCCGTTTGCATCAGGCCCCTGGCCAAGCTGCATCCCTCCGATCAGGATTGATGCCTGCATTACGCTGTCCAGCGTGTGTTCATACCATTGATTCCAAGTCACGCCTTGGACGGCATTATAGCTTGCAGCAACGAACATCTGATACTCGGTTCTCCTCTCATCGATCATATCCGAGTACGCTTGATTGGTGCGCCAAAGGGAGTTCGGGTCTGGATCAGCACCAATCGCAATGAATGTGAATGCGGAGGCGGGGTCGTTAATCACATCAGCGGCCAACCCGGACGTGGCCCATCTCCAGCAAGCGCAAGCGCCATTTTGAATGACTATATGCTGCAAATTCAGATTCGCCAGATCGAATGATCCCTGCCAATAGAGCGGAAAGTTGTTTCCTGGCCACATTTGCTCAGGCACATCACGAAGCTCCGCCACCAGACTAAGATAAAGCGCTTGCTTCAGGCTGATCATTCTCCACTCCTCAATAATACCTTCAACGCGCCCAGCGAGCGGCAGCCCACAGAAATTCACTTTCCCCGAATGCCGAAGACTTCATCAGGAAGATCAACGCACTGAAGAAGGGAATTCTCGCTTCTTCCTGCTGAGGCCATCTGTTCGCTACGAAATCCAGACGATGGAGGCCCGGGAAGCGTGACGCCTCGCCACCGAAATGGCGGCCGAGCCCGCCTGGGGTCGGCACTCACGACTCAAAGCTGGCGAAGGCGATCGGGACGGCCGCGAGGCTGTGGGCGACGAAAGGGGGCGTACCGGGCGGCGGCCGTTCCGCTCAGGCGCTCGCCACCGACGTGGAGGGCTCCTCGGGCAACGGGTGGTGGCGGTCGCCGACCATCAGGACGGCGATGGAGAAGACCGTGCCCTTGCCGACGCGCGATCGGACATCGACCTGATGGCCCAGGATGTGCGCGGTGCGCCGGACGATCGAGAGCCCCAGCCCCAGTCCGCGCCCGCTGTCCCGCTGATCGGTGCCACAGCGGTAGAAGTCGTCGAAGATCAGCTTGAGCTGGTCGGCGGGAATGCCCGGCCCGCTGTCCCACACCTCGACCAGAGCGTGCCCATCGCGGCGCCGGCAGCCCAGCAGGATCGTCCCCGTGCCGGCGTAACGCAACGCGTTGACCAGCAGGTTGCGCACCATGCGCTCCAGCAGCACCGGATCGCTGAGCACATAGGCGGAGGTCGGCACCATCCGCAGGACCATGCCCTTGTTGGCCGCCTGCTCCGCGAACTCGCGGTTCAGCCGGTCGGCGATGTCCTGGAACGCGAAGACGGTGGGGCGCGGCTTGACGTTGCCGGCTTCCAGCGCGGAGGTATCGAGCAGCGTACTCAGCAGCGTGTTGCCGGCGGCGATCGCCTCCCCCAGCTTTTCCGCCACCTCCAGCTGCTTGGCGTCGGACAGGCGGGCGGAGAGGATGTGGTGGAACAGGCTCATCGCCTGGAAAGGCTGGCGCAGGTCGTGGCTGGCGGCGGCCAGGAAGCGCGATTTGGCCCGGTTGGCCCGCTCAGCCTCGGCATGGGCCTCGGCCAGAGCCTCGCGGATGCGCACACCGTCGGAGATGTCGATGGCGGCGCAGATCACGCCCGACACCGCCCCGGCCTCGTCCCGCAGCGGTTCGACGATCAGATCGAACACCTGCTCCGGGCCGGGCGCCATCCCGATGCGGACCTCCTGCCGGGAGCCGGTGCCTGTGTCCAGCACGGCCCGCTTCACCGCATCCAGCCGGGCCGCGTCGTCCGGCGCATGGATTCCGGCGTTGGTCCGCCCGATGAAGGTTTCCGCCGCACGCCCGGTCTGCGGGTTGTACATCCACATGTAGCGCAGGTTGCGGTCCAGGCTGAAGACGGCGACGCGCGAGTGACGCAGCGCCATGCGGAAGCGCTCCTCGCTTTCGCGCAGCGCACGGGCCATGGCGGCGCGGGCGCGGGCCTCGGTCACCAGGAGGCGCTTGGCCTGCGCCTCGCGCCGGGTGTAGCCGGCCAGCGCGCCGGTCAGCAGAAGCCCCATCACCAGAACGATCCAGGCCGGATAATCCGCCGGCGCCAACCCCGGTTCGGGCGGAATCGCCAGCACCAGCGTCCAGCGCCGTCCGCCGATCACCAGATCGCGTTCGACCACCGTTTCGCCGTCCTTGCGGATGTCGCGGAAGGGAACGCCCTCCCGGCTCGCGGACGGGGTGTCGAGGTCGCGGGACGCCAGGATCCGCCCGCCATCCTCCGCCGGCCCGTCGAGGAGATGCACGGCACCGTGCAGGCCGCCCACGCGGTTGCCCGCCTCCTCCAGAAGGCGGGCGATGCCGAAGACCGAGGCGACGTAACCGGCGATCTCCGCACAGCGGTCGGCTCCATCCAGCTCGTTCACGGGGTAGCGGTAAACGGGAAGATACAGGCCGATGCTGTGACCGGTCTCCCCCTGCTGGCGCGGCGGCAGGGCCTCCGTCGCCGTCAGGTCGCCGGAGGCGCAGGCCCGTGCCAGCACCTCCGCCCGGTTGGGCAAGGACAGGATGTTGATCCCCTGCCCGAAGGCATCGTCCCGCTCCGGCTCCATCAGCGTGTTGACGAACAGATCCCCATGGGATGCCGCCAAGGCCGGACCGCGGATGTCGTCACCCGTCCCGTCGCCCGTCCCGTCCACGTCCCGGACGGCAAAGTCCCGGCGGCCGACGGCGCGCATTTCCGCCTCCAGCGCGGGAACCGCCGCCGCCGGAACGCGGCTCACCCAGGCAACCGACCACAAGCCGGGATAGAGCGGCATGATCGGCCGGACCGCCGCCGCGAAGGCGTCGCGGGTGGCCGGGCGGGGGTCCGAAAAGGCCGAGCGCAGCGTGCGCAGCAGCAGCGTGTGGCTTCCGATCCGCTCCGTCAGGGCGTCATGGAACTGGGCGAACTGCCGCTCGTGCTGCGTGCGTTCGTCCTCCCGGTTGGCGGCCCGCATCTGGAAAAAGGCGCCCAGAGTCAGCGTCAGGCCCGCGGCGACCAGCACCGGAACCGCAAACGAGACCCGCCTCCTTCTGTCCAGCAGCGGCATACCACCCGTTCCCAACGGCCATCACCGAAATCGTCGGATCATCCGACTATAGCAATCAGCCCTGCGAGTCGATAATGGAAAAGCCCTTATCCTCCCAAATGGATAGTTGGCTTCGACGAGGACATGAGGTGAGCCGACTATTGATTGTCACTTGCAGCGGGATTGCGCGCCCACTTCGATGTCAATTCTGCAATACAAGACGCAGGACGACGTTCGGCCCTTGATAGCGACCCGAAACCGTATCAAGACTTCAGCCGCTCGCGGCCGAGAAGCCGCGCGACCGCCCCCCGCAGGGCCATCGGCGCCACCGGCTTGTGCAGCAACGGGTAGCCGGACAGCCGCGCCTCGCGCAGGCGCATCGGGTCGGTGTCGCCGGTCAGGATCAGACCGGGCAGTGTGGCGTCGAGCGCCTTGCCGATCTGACGGATGGCGACGATCCCGTTCATCGCCCCCTTCAACCGGAGATCGGAGATGACAAGGTCGGGGGGCTGCGGGCCGGGTCCCAGCCGCTCCAGCGCGGCGTCCACCGAGTCCGCGGCGACCACCGCGCACCCCCACTGGCCGAGCAGTGCGCCCAGCGCCTCCAGCACCATCGGATCGTCCTCGATGACCAGCACGCGGGCGCGGCTGACGTCCTCGCCGGGCGCCGTGACAATGCCCTCCGCGGAGCCGGCGGGTTCCGCGGCGGTCGGCGGATCGTCCGCACCGTCCGCCGCCCGCGGGACCAGCACCGTCAGCATCGTGCCGCGGCCGGGGGTCGAGTCCACCTCCAGCCGGTGCCCCAGCCGCCGCGCCAGGCCGCAGGCAAGACGCAACCCGAGGTCGATCGTCGACGGATCGCCCGTCCCGTCCGGGCGCCGGATCTCCTCCCGCAGGGCGAGCAGCTGGTCCGGCAGCAGGCCGCGGCCGGTGGACCACAGCTCGATCCGCAGATCCGGCCCCCGGCGGCGGCAGCCGAGCACCACCCTCCCCCTCTCCGTGTGACGCAGGGTGCTGGCGACGAATCCCTGAAGAATGCGCTCCAGAAGCGAAGCGTCGGTGGCGACGCGCACCGAGCAGGGCAGAACCGAGAAGCGCAGCCCCCGCCCGTCGAAGCGGGGGGCGGCGTCCAGCGCCATCCGCGTCAGGATGCCGTTGACCACGGGCGCGCCGATGTCCGGCTGCACAAGACCAGCCTCCAGCCGAACGAGGTCGAAATGCCCGTCGACCATTCCGCGCAGCGACTGCACCGCGTTGCCCATGGCGTTCAGCAGGTCGCGTGCCGCCGGGTCGTTGAGGGCTCCGGCCCGGCCCGGAGCGCCCTTGCCGTTCCCCCCCGCGGCTCCGTCGAGCCGCCCCTCCAAAGCCCCCAGCAGCAACGACAGTGCGGCCAGCGGCTGTCGCAGGTCGTGGCTGGCCGCGGCGAACAGGCGGCTCGATAGGTCGGCGCCCGCCGCGGGCCCGCCTGCTGCCGCGTCGACTCCGGCGGTGCGGCGGACGAACCCGCCCCCGCTGAGCGGCCAGTCGGTGACGGTGTGGCCGGGGGGCAAGCCACGGAACAGTGGCGCCAGGGCTTCCGGCAAGGCGCCCTGGACCAGAAGGCGACTGGCGCCGGTCAGCGCCTCCGCCGCCTCGTTCCAGGCGGTCAGCCGGTCGTCAGCGTCGAAGACCAGGACCGCACCATGCCGTCCCACGCTATGCGGATAAGCTCCATCGCTCGTCACGGGCGGCGCCCCCCACTGCGTGCACGCGGATTCCTGGTGACCGGAAGCGGTCCCTTGCGAACAGGCTACGGATGCGGCGCCAAGGATCAAGCCCACCGTTCGTCCGACCACCGACAGGACTATTCGGCTTGGCGTCCGGCACGGCACCCGCCATCGCCCCGAGGCCGCTGGCCATGCGAACAATTCAGCGTATTTTTATATAAAAGTCAAGAAAAGCCCGTGGACATTGCCAGGAACAGCGTAGTAACGACAGAAGGTGTCGCAATTTGTCGGTTGCATGTTTCTCAAAATTTTTCGACTATGCGACCAATGGATGCCGTGATCGAAACCCCTTTCCGCGACCGACAACCGGAGGCGGCGACGCCGGCTGGCGCGGACTCTGCCGCGCTGTTGGACGGTGGCAAGCCGGGCGGGAGCGGTTCGACCGACCGTGCACAGGTTGGTGATGCGCAGGTTGGTGATGCCCTGCTGGGCGCGGCGATGGCGGCGCTCGCCGACGGCATCGGCGTTCTGGCCGCGGTCCATGACGACACCGGCGCCGTCGATGATTTCGAGTGGCTGACGGCCAACCGCTCCGCAGAGCGGCTGTTCGGGCACCCTCTGGCCGGGCGCCGGCTGCGCGCCGACGATCTCCAGGACGGCGAAGGGGCTGGCCTCTTCGCCTGTCTCACCGATTGCCTGATGGAAAAGCAGACCGTGCGTCGCCTGGTGATCGCCCCCGGCGGCGCGCGCTGGCGGATCGCCGCCACCCCGCTCGCCCCCACCTCTGTTGGCGCCGGCTCCACTGGCGCCGGCCGCGCGGCGCCGACCGTCTGCGTGTCCCTCGCGGAGCTTGGCGCCGAGGTTCCCGTCGTGCCGGAATCGCACCGCGCCCACCGGGCCAAGGCGGAATTCCTGGCGCACATGAGTCATGAGCTGCGCACCCCGCTGAACGCGGTGCTGGGCTTTTCCGAGGTGCTGCTGGCGGAGACCTTCGGCCCGCTCGGTTCCCCCCGCTACCGCAGCTATGCCGCGGACATCCACGCCAGCGGCACGCATCTTCTGTCGCTGATCGACGGCATTCTGGACCTCTCGCAGAGCGAGACCGCCCGGACCGATATGCTGGAGGAGGCCATCAACGTGGCCGACGCCGCCCGTCAGGCGCTGGCCCAGGTGGGCGACAAGGCGGCGGCCCGCGGCGTGGACATCGGGGAGGATCTGTCCGCCGACCTGCCTCTGCTCTACGGTGACGCCCGGGCGCTCCAGCGGATGCTGACCAACCTGCTGTCGAACGCGGTGAAGTTCACCCCCTCGGGCGGGCAGGTGATGTTGTCGGCCAGCCCCATGCCGGACGGCGGGATCGGGCTGATGGTGGCCGACACCGGCGCCGGAATCGCCGAGGACGAGTTGACCCGTGTCCTGGAGCCCTTCGGCCGCGCCGACATGACCGTCCCCCGCGGCGCCACCGGGACGGGCATCGGCCTGCCCGTGGTCAAGCGGCTGATGGAGATGCACGGCGGGCGGCTCGACCTCTACAGCGAACCCGGCGCCGGCACGACGGCCATCCTGATGTTCCCGCCACGGCGCAGCCTGCCGCATGCGGCCCCCCACGGCATGCCCCACACCGGCGCCCGCGCCTGACCCTTTCGCGCATCCCGAAACCGGGAGAAGTCCCTTGGCAAAAGCGCAAAGCCGGGTCATTGTGCCGTTTCGTTCCTGAACTGTTCCGTTTCAAATGGTCGATATCCTGCTGCAGGACGACGAGCCGCCGATCCCGGCGGGCGGCGCCGTCCCGATCTTCCGTGGAGTGCGCCGGGCGCTGGCCGCGCGCGGCTTCGTCAGCATGGCAGAGTTCCGGCTGGCCAGCGGACGCCGCGCCGACGTCCTGGCGATGGACGGCGCCGGCACCGTCGTCATTGTCGAGGTGAAAAGCTGCGTGGCCGATTTCCGAGCCGACCAGAAATGGCCGGAATACCGGGACTGGTGCGACGCCTTCTATTTCGCTGTCGACGATGCCTTTCCGGCCGAACTGATTCCCGACGACTGCGGCCTGATGGTCGCCGACGCCTATGGCGCGGAGATCCTGCGCGAGGCGCCGGAGCACCGGCTGGCCCCGGCGCGGCGCAAGGCGCTGACCCTGCGCGCGGCGCTCACCGGGGCCGGGCGCCTGCACCGGATCGAGGATCCGTCCTGGACCCAGGACACCTCGCCGGTGTGAGCCCCCGGCCCGACCGCTCCATCCGACCGAAGCTCCATGGCAAAGCCTCGTCAAGCCGGTGTAATCTGCGCCATGAACGGGAACGGGCGGCCGGACATGCACGCACAGGACGCCGGGCCCGCCACCGCGGCGCAAACACGCCATCGGGACGGCGGCGGCCCGCGGATCGAATCTCCCAGGATCGGCGCCATTTGGATGGGCGCGCTCGCCCTGGCCGCTCTGCTGGCCGGCACCGGTGCCGGCGGCTCCGTATGGCTCGCCCTGGCCGAGATGGACGCCCGCGCCCGCGGCCAAGCCACCCGCAGCCTGGATGAGGCGCTCGACCTCATGCGCGTCGCGGAGTTGGCCGCCGGACTGTCTTCCAACGCGGCCGAGCTGGAATCGGCGAGCACCGCCCAGCGCCGGCTCAGCGCCCACAACGCCTTGCGCCAGCGGACGCAGCAGCTCGGCGCCATGCTGGAAACCCTGCCGCGGGACTGGCGCGCCGAACTGCGCTACGCCACCCAGGCCATCCGCGCGGAAGCGGACGAGCTGAACGCCACGGTGGACCGCCGGCTGACCGTGCAACGCGGCCTTCAGGACCTCACCGAGCAGGTGGCGGCGCGCAGCGAGGCGCTGGCGGAGGCGCTCGGCAGCGCGCGCGCGCCACTGGACGGCGAATCCCTGCGCCGGATCGACGATTCACGACAGGCGGTGGCCCTCCGGTTGCTCGCCGCCGCGACGGCACCAGTCCCGGCCACGGCCGCGCGGGATGATTTCCGCAAAGCCGCCGGGGCACTGTTCGACGCACTGAACGATCTGCCGATCGACGGCGCGAGCCCACGCCGCGCCGATGCGGCACGCCAGCTCGTCGCACTGGGAATGGACGAGCAGAATCTCTTCGACCTGCGGCGGGAGCAGGAAGCGCTGACCGTCAAGGCGGCGGGGATCGCCGCACTGCTCCGCGGCACCGCCACGGACCTCGCCCAGCGGACCGGGAGCGGCGCGCTGGCCCTGCGCGACGGGTTGCGGGACGGGGGGGATGCATCCACACACCGAGTGGGCACGGAGCTGTCCGCCGCTGCTCCCGCCGGGGTCGGGCTGGTCACCGCACTGGCGATCCTCACGGCCGGCCTGGGCGTGGCGCGGACGCGCGTCCCGCGAGCCCCCCAGTCCACTCCGGACGGGGCGGAGCGAGCCGGCCTGCCGTCCGACAGGTCCTCGCTGCGCATCCTGCTGGCGGAGGACGAGCCGGTCAGCCAGCAGGCCGGGGCCATGCTGCTGCGCCGCGCCGGTCACGCGGTGACGGTGGCGGGCGATGGGCGGGCCGCCCTGGCGGCGGCGGAGCGGGAGCGCTACGACCTCGTCCTGATGGACATGCAGATGCCGGATATGGACGGGGTCGAGGCGACCCGCCGCATCCGCGCCCTTCCCCATGGCGCCGCAACCACGGCGGGGGTGCGCATCGTCGCCCTGACCGCCTCCGCCGTACCCGGCGCGGTGGAGCGCTGCCGGGCGGCAGGGGCCGACGCCGTTCTGGAGAAGCCGCTGCGCCTGCCCGCGCTGGCCGCGCTGCTGGACCGCCTGTCGAGCGGCTCCGGCGCAGTCTCCGCCGTTGCGGACGCACCCCCGCCGCCGGAGCGTGAATCCGGCCTTCCCGTGTTCGATGAGGACGCCATCCGCCAGATGCGCGAGCATCTGCCGGCGGAGCGGGTGGCCGCCCTGGTGACCAACACACTCGTCACGCTGCGCGGCTACCACGCCGCGCTGGAGCAGGCCTGGAACGCCGGGGACCGGGCGACCGCCGGGGCCATGGCCCACAAGATCGCCGGGGTGGCCGGAATCTATGGCTGCGGGGCGCTGCGGGGCGCCGCAAAGTCGCTCGAAGCCGCGCTGGACACCGGCGAGGGCGACCCCGACGTCCTTCGCCGCGCGCTGGACGACGCCGTCCCGCCGGCGCTCGCCGCCCTGGACCGCTGGAGCGGCGGCTAAGAGCCTGTTGAGAAGAAGCTCGAGCAAATTCAGTGCAAATGCGACGGTGGACGCGCGAGCCGCTTCACGAGAATATGGCTCATCGCCATGTAAATGAACGTCTCCTCCGATTCCGGCAGACGCTCGTAGTCCTTTGACAAGCGGCGATGTCTGCCAAGCCATGCGAATGTCCTTTCCGCCACCCAGCGGCGCGGCAGAACATGGAATCCTTTGGGAATTTCTGGCGGCTCCTGGCCGGGGGCGAGCCAGAAGCCCTGAACCCCGGTCCACCAGTGCTTGACGACTTCGATGGTCCAGCCGAGCCGATCTTTGGCCCAGGTCTTCAGCCCCTGATAATGCGTGTCCGCCCACACGAGCTGGATCGCGGGAAACCACAGGTGCAAGCCTGACAGCAGGAGGATGCCTCCGGCTTTGTCGTGAAGATCGGCCGGATGCACACGCACCTTCAGAACGTCGCCTTCCGTATCGACCAGAGTTTGCCGTTTGCGTCCACTGATCTTCTTGCCACCATCATAGCCACGCGGGCCGCCGGACTCGGTCGTCTTCACGGATTGGCTGTCGATGGCGGCCGCGGTCGGCTGCGCTTTGCGGCCGCGCCGGGTTCGATACTGCTCGCGCAGCGCCGCATTGACCTGTTCCCACTTGCCGTTTTTGCGCCAGCGGCGGAAGTGATCGTACACGTCCGTCCAGGGTGGCAGATCGTGGGGCATCATCCGCCAGGCGATGCCACCACGCAGGACGTACAGGCATCCGTCGATGACGCGCCTCAAATCGTGCTTTCGTTGCGCTCCGCGATGCTCACTCTTGGTGAATAGCTTCGAGACAACCGCCCACTCTTGGTCGGTCAAATCTGTCGGATAACGGTCCGGCGGCATGCGATCACCTCTCAAGGCGGCGACATGGCATGCCTTATCAACGGCGCACGTGGGCTTCGTGTCCCAAGTGCGTATGGACCCAAGATTTACTGAGCTTTCTTCTCAACAGGCTCTAAAGCGAATTTCCATTCGCTTTACATTCATACCGCCTCAATTTGCCGGCCGGGCTTCGGCCGCACTTGCGGCCGGGACCGCCGTCGCGGTCCAAAGCGGATTGAAATCCGCTTTAACGCACCGCCACCGGCTGGCCCGGCCCCTTGCCCTCCGGTATGTCCGACCGGCCCGCGCCCAGATCCTTTTGCATCATGACCACATCCAGCCAGCGCCCGAACTTCAACCCCACGGCCTCGACCACGCCGCAGGTGCGGAAGCCCAAGGCGGTGTGCAGTCCGATGGAGCCCGCGTTCTCCGACCCGCCGACCAGCGCCACCATCTGGCGGTAGCCCTGCGCCACGCAGCGGTCGATCAGCGCCTGGAGCAGCAGGCGCCCGATGCCCTGGCCGCGCGCCTCCTCGGCGACGTAGACGGAATCCTGGATGGTGAAGCGGTAGGCGGAGCGGACGTGATAGGCGCTGCCGTAGGCGTAGCCCAGGATCTCCCCGTCGCGCTCCGCCACCAGCCACGGCAACCCGGCGCCGGTGATGGCGCGGAAGCGGGTTTCCAGCTCCGCCGCGTCGGGCGGCTCCTCCTCGAAGGTGCCGACGCCGTGCAGGACATGGTGTTCGTAAATGCGCCGGAAGGCGGGAACGTCGTCGATGCGGGCGTCGCGGACGGTGGGGGCGCTGGTCATGGCCGGGTGAATCCGAAGGATGGATAAGGCCACCATCCTGCCGCACGCATTTTGCTGTCGCAACCATGCCACCCAGCCGATATGTACAGAAATGGAACCTGCGGTTTGCATCAGGGCTTTAGGGCAAGGGGTTTGAAGCGATGAAGATCAACGGCCGGACGGTGCTCGTCTGCGATTGCGCCCACAGCATGGCGCTCGACGGCAAGGCGTTGACCAGGGCCTGCGGGACCGCGGCGGGGGCGGAGGGCGATCTTTCCGTCGCCACCCAGCTCTGCCGCACCCAGCTCGACCGGTTCGAGGCGCGCGTGGCGGAGGGTGCCCCGCTGCTCGTCGCCTGCACCCAGGAGGCTCCGCTGTTCGCGGAGGTCGCGGCGCAGGACAAGCCCGACGCCGCGCTCGCCTTCACCAACATCCGCGAGCGCGCCGGCTGGTCGGAAGAGGGCGCGCTGGCGGGGCCGAAGATCGCCGCCCTGCTGGCCGAGGCGGCCATGGACATCCCGCCGACCGGCACGATCACCCTGGCCTCGGAAGGCACCGCGCTGGTCTACGGCACCGACGAGCGCGCCATCGAGGTGGCCCGGCAGCTGTCCGGCAGCCTGGACGTCACCGTGTTGCTGAAGTCCCCGAAGGACGTCGCCCCGCCGCGCGTCATGGACGTTCCGGTCTTCAAGGGCACCATCCGCGCCGCCAAGGGCTGGCTCGGCAATTTCGAGATCGTGGTGGACGACTACGCCCCGGCCATCCCGGCCTCGCGCGCCGTCCTCGGCTTCGAGCCGCCGCGGCACGGCGCCGCCTCGCGCTGCGACGTCATCGTGGACCTGACCGGCGGCGCCCCGCTGTTCCCGGCGCACGGCAAGCGCGACGGCTACCTGCGCCCCGACCCGGACAGCCCCGCCGCCGTCGCCAAGGCGGTGTTCGAGGCCGCCGATCTGGTCGGCGAGTTCGAGAAGCCGCGCTACATCGACTTCAAGGCCGACCTCTGCGCCCATTCGCGCAGCCGCAAGACCGGCTGCACCCGCTGCCTGGAGGTCTGCCCGACCGGCGCCATCACGCCGAACGGCGACCATGTGGCGATCGACCCGCACATCTGCGCCGGCTGCGGCTCCTGCGCGTCGGTCTGCCCGACGGGGGCCAGCACCTACGCCCTGCCGCCGCTCCAGACGGTCTACGAGCGGCTGCGCACGCTGCTCTCCTCCTACGCCAAGGCCGGCGGGACGGAGCCGGTCCTGCTCGTCCACGACCCGCGGCACGGCGACGAGATGATCTCGCTGATCGCGCGGTACGGGCGCGGCCTGCCGGCCCGCGTCCTGCCCTTCGCGGTGAACGAGGTGACGCAGCTCGGCTTCGACGTGTTCGCGGCGGCGCTCGCCTATGGTGCTGCGCGGGTGCGCGTCCTGGTCGGGCCGGGCAACGCCGGCGAGATCGCCGGGCTGGCCAGCCAGATCGGTCTGGCCGAGACGGCGATGGCCGGGCTTGGCTACGGCTCGGGCCGGGTGTCGATCATCGACGCCCAGGACCCCGACGCGGTGGCCGCCGAACTGTGGGACCTGCCGCGCGAGGGCGCCCCCGCCCCCGGCACCTTCCTGCCGATGGGCGGCAAGCGCACCGTCACCATGCTGGCGCTGCGCCACCTGCACAAGGTCGCGCCGGAGCCGGTGGAGGTTCTGCCGCTGCCGCCGGGCGCCCCCTTCGGCCGGGTGCAGGTGACAGTGGAGGGCTGCACCCTCTGCCTGTCCTGCGTCGGCGCCTGCCCGACCGGGGCGCTGCTCGACAACGCCGACAAGCCCATGCTGTCCTTCTCGCAGGACGCCTGCGTGCAGTGCGGCCTGTGCAAGACCACCTGTCCGGAGAAGGTCATCGCTCTGGTCCCGGAGATCGATTTCCGCGACAGCGCCCGCGGCGCCAAGGTGCTGAAGGAGGAGGAGCCCTTCTGCTGCGTCAAGTGCGGCAAGCCCTTCGCCACCAAGTCCTCCATCGACAAGATCGTGGCGGTGCTGGCCGGGCGGCACGCCATGTTCGCCACGCCGGAGGCCGCCGACCGCATGCGCATGTGCGGCGACTGCCGCGTCGTCGACCAGTTCGAGCGGGGCGACTCGCCCTTCGCGCTGGGCGCCCCGCGCGCGCCGCGCACGACCGAGGACTATCTGCGCGAGCGGGAACTGGCCCAAAACGGCAAGGACCGCGGCCCGGATGGCGGCAGCGTCCACTGACCGGCCGGGCCTCCCACGGTCCACGGTGCCGCGACTTGATCCCCGTCAAGCTCCGGCGCCGCGGACCGTGGTTTCCTGCCCCCGAAATTCCAGGTGGCGAAAAAGCCGCAACGCAAACCTATATATCAGAACCGGATTCGGCGTCATAATCGCGATCCGGACCGCATGACACGGACCCCCCTGGGGAGAAGCCTGACGATGACGACCGTTCCGCCGACCGCCGCCGCCCCGCTCGTCGATCCTTTCGGGCGGACCGTCAGCTATCTGCGCGTGTCCGTCACCGACCGCTGCGACCTCCGTTGCGTCTACTGCATGGCGGAGGACATGAGCTTCCTGCCCAAGGCGGAGGTGCTGACGCTGGAGGAGATCGACCGCGTCTGCTCCGCCTTCGTCAAGCTGGGCACCCGCAAGCTGCGCCTGACCGGCGGTGAGCCGCTGGTCCGCAAGGGCATCCACGAGCTGATCCACAGCCTGGGCCGCCACGTGAAGGCCGGCGACCTGGACGAGCTGACGCTGACCACCAACGGCAACATGCTGTTCAAGTACGCCGGCGATCTGGTGGAGGCCGGGGTGCGCCGGATCAACGTGTCGCTGGACACGCTGGACCCCCACAAGTTCCAGGCGATCACCCGCTGGGGCCGGCTGGACAAGGTGCTGGGCGGGCTCCAGGCCGCCAAGGAGGCGGGGCTCCAGGTCAAGATCAACACGGTGGCGCTGAAGGGCGTGAACGACGACGAATTCCACCGGCTGGTCGGCTGGTGCGGCGAGCAGGGCTTCGACCTGACCTTCATCGAGGTCATGCCGATGGGCGAGATCGGCGACGAGGCGCGGCTCGACCAGTATCTGCCGCTCAGCCTCGTCCGGGCGGAGCTGGCCAAGCGCTGGACCCTGGACGAGATCGACTACCGCACCGGCGGCCCGGCCCGCTACGTCCGGGTGGCCGAGACCGGCGGGCGCATCGGCTTCATCACGCCGCTGACCCACAATTTCTGCGAAAGCTGCAACCGCGTGCGGCTGACCTGCACCGGCACCCTCTACATGTGCCTGGGCCAGGAGGACGCCGCCGACCTGCGCACCCCGCTGCGCCTCAGCGACGACGACGGGCTGCTGGTTCAGGCGGTGCGCGACGCCATCGCCCGCAAGCCCAAGGGCCATGACTTCATCATCGACCGCCGCCACCAAGGCCCGGCGGTCCCCCGCCACATGAGCGTGACCGGGGGATGACGGGCCACTCCGGCGCTGCCTCCAATCCCTCTCCCGCCCCGGGAGAGGGTGCCCGCACCGCGGGCGGGTGAGGGTCGTGAGAGAGAGGTCTTTCCGGCGGCAGCCCCACCCTTCGACCGAAGCGGCCTTCTGCAACCGGGCATCCTGCGCTATGGTCCTCCGGACATGACCGAAACCGCCGCCAAGTTGCCTGCCGATCCGATCCTGGACCCGCTGGCGCCCGATTCCTCGGCCCGCAAGCCCGCCGACCTCCGCATCGCCTTCTGCGCGGCGAACACGGAAGAGGCCATGCGGGCGCGCACCCGGCTGGTCCACCGTTACGGCAACGCGCCGCTGGAGGACGCCGACGTCATCGTGGCGCTGGGTGGTGACGGCTTCCTGTTGGAGACGCTGCACCGCGCGCTGAAGCGCGACGGGCAGAACCCGCCGCCGGTCTATGGCATGAACCGGGGATCGGTCGGTTTCCTGCTGAACGTCTTCCGCGAGGACGAGCTGGCCGAGCGGCTGGCCAGCGCCCAGAGCGTCAAGCTGCATCCCCTGCGCATGAGGGCCACCCGCTGCAACGGCGAGCAGGTGGAGGCGCTGGGCATCAACGAGGTGTCGATGCTGCGCGAGACGCGGCAAGCCTCGAAACTGCGCATCACCGTGGACGGGGTGGTCCGCCTGCCGGAATTGATCTGCGATGGCGTGCTGGTCGCCACGCCCGCCGGCAGCACCGCCTACAACCTGTCGGCCCACGGCCCGATCATCCCGTTGGGCGCGGGGGTGCTGGCGCTGACGCCCATCAGTTCCTTCCGGCCGCGGCGCTGGCGCGGGGCACTGCTGCCCCACAGTTCCAAGATCACCGTGGACATCCTGGAGGAGGTCAAGCGCCCGGTCAGCGCCGTGGCCGACTCGACCGAGGTGCGCGAAGTCATCCGCGTCGACGTGGAGGAGGCCCGCGACGTCACGCTGACCCTGCTGTTCGACCCGGAGCTGAACTTCGAGGAGCGGATCCTGAAGGAGCAGTTCTCGCCGTAACCGCCCGGCCTCCTTGACCCGGCCGTTACTCGGCGGCGCGGCGTGCGGTGCTGGCCTGCGCGTGGGCGCAGATGCGGCGGGTCAGCGTGGACAGGTCGGCCTGGAGCCGGGCGAAGCCCTCGTTCCGCTCCAGCGTCTCCTCGTTCATGTAGAGCCGGCGGTTGATCTCAAGTTGAAGGGAATGGCGGCCCCGCGCCGGGTTGGAATGGCGGGACACCAGCTCGACCCCCTTGAAGGGATGGTTCCGCGTGACCTTGTAGCCGAGCCCGGTCAGCACCTGCTCGACCAGGGCGGTGAAGCCCGGCTCGCAGGTGGTGCCGTCGCGGTCGCCCAGCACGAAATCCATCCCCAGCTTGTGCGCCGCCCCCGGCCCGACCGCGGAGGGCATCGAATGGCAGTCGACGTGCCAGACGGCGCCGAACCGTGCGGCCAGATCGTCCATCACGCTGGACACCTGGAAATGATAGGGCCGGTAGTAGCGGTCGATGCGCTCCGCCACCTCGGCCACCGACAGCCGCCCGTCGTAGAGCGGCATCCCCGGACGGCACAGCGTGCGGATCAGCCCCATGCCGGCGGCGCTCTTCTCCGTCGGGCGCAGCGGATCCGGCCAGCGCCCGTCGAGAAGCGCCGGGTCGATGTCGTCGATGGCCCGGTTCGCGTCGATGTAGGTGCGCGGGAAGAGGGCGCAGAGCAGCGTCGCGCCGTGTTCCGGGGCGTGGGCGAACAGCTCGTCCACATGGGTGTCCTCGGCCTGCCGCAAGGTCGAGAGCGGGCAGACGAAGGCGAAATCGCGTGGATAGACGGTGCCGCTGTGCGGTGAATCGAAGAACACCGGCAGGCGCGGGACGATCGGATCGTTGCGGACGAGCACGTCCTCGATCACGAAACTCATGGCTGACCCCGGTGTACCAACGGCTCGAACGCGCCACGGTGCCTACCCGAAGGGCATGGCATGGCGCTGCGGCGGATGGATTCGGGTATAGACGATGGCCGGGTGCCCGTCGACCAAAAACCGTCATACACCGGTAAGGCAAAGGACATGATGGACGCATGGGCATGGCGGGACTGGCGCACCGCCGGACTCTCCGCCATACTGACCGTTCGGCGAAAGCGTCCGGCACCGGCCAGACCCGCAAAGGCGACATCCGCTTGACCGAATCCCTGTCACCGATCGAATTGACGCCGCCGGACATCGGCCCCTACCGCCGTGGCAACACCGGCATCGACCATGTCACGACGCTGGAGTCCGGGCGCCCCGGCCCACACGCCGTCATCGTGTCGCTGATCCACGGCAACGAGATCAGTGGCGCGGTGGCGATGGACCGGTTGTTCCGGATGGGCATCCGGCCCACCCGCGGGCGGCTGACCCTGGCCTTCGCCAACACCGCCGCCTATCACGGCTTCGACGCCGAGCGCCCCTACGCCTCCCGCTTCGTCGACGAGGACATGAACCGCGTCTGGTCGCCGGAGGTGCTGGACGGCCCGCGCGACAGCGCGGAGTTGCGCCGCGCCCGGCAACTCCGCCCGGTGTTCGACGCTGCGGACGTCATCCTCGACCTGCACTCCATGACGGCGGACACGCCGCCGCTGACGCTGTGCGGGCGGACCGACCGCGCGCGCGCCCTGGCCCGCCGGCTCGGCCACCCGGCCTGGATCGTCGCCGACGAGGGGCACGCGGCGGGGCGGCGGGTGATCGACTACGCCGACTTCGCCGCGGCGGACGGGCGGCGCACCGCCATCCTGGTCGAATGCGGCCAGCACTGGCGGGATGAGACGGCGCTGGTCGCCCTGGAGAGCGCCATGCGCTTCCTGCTCGCCCAGGAGATGATCGACCCGTCGCTGGCCGATCGCCACATCCGCCGCCACCCCGATCCGCTGCGCACCGTCGAGGTGACCGAGGCGGTGACCGCGGAAACCGACGACTTCTTCTTCGACCAGCCCTATGTGGGGATGGAGATCATTCCCCGCGCCGGAACGGTTCTGGGCCATGACGGCAGCCGCCCGATCGTGACGCCTTACGACGACTGCGTGCTGATCATGCCGGCGCGGCGACCCAAAACCGGGCAGACCGCCGTCCGGCTGGGGCGGATCGTTCCTTGAACCGGACACAACGAACGGCATGACCATCGGACCGGGGCTCCGGCCCTTCGCGCTCGCCCTCGCGCTGGGGACGGCGGGAGGCGCGCTGTTCAGCTATTTCCATCTGCCGCTGGCTTGGATGATCGGCGCCATGACCGCCACCACCGTCGCCGCCATGGCCGGTGTCGCGCTGCATGTGCCGAAGCCGCTGCGCAACGCCATGATCATGATCCTCGGCGTGATGCTGGGCAGCGGCTTCACCCCGGACATCCTGGGGCGGCTCGGTGAATGGAGCCTGTCGCTGAGCGCCCTGGCCGTCTATCTCGTGCTGGCGACCACGCTTGGGGTGCAGTATCTGCGCCGCGTGGCTCGGCTGGACCCGCCGACCGCCTTCTTCACCGCCACCCCCGGCGGGCTGAACGAAATGGTCATGGTCGGCACCCAGATGGGCGGCGACAGCCGGACCATGGCGCTGTCCCACGCGCTGCGGGTGATGCTGGTCGTGCTGGTCATCCCTTTCGCCTTCCAGGCGCTGGGGCTGTACGACCCGGCGCGGCGCGGCACGCTCGGCCCGCCCCTGCTGTCGCTCGCCCCGCTGGACGTGGCGCTGCTGTCCGCCTGCGCGCTGGGCTATCCCCTGGCGAAGCTGCTGCGCATCCCCGCCGCCCAGATCGTCGGACCAATGCTGCTGTCCGCCGCGATCCACCTCGCCGGGCTGACCGAGGGCAAGCCGCCGGGCGTTCTGGTCGCCGCGGCCCAGGTGGTGATCGGGGCGTCGCTGGGCTGCCGCTTCACCGGGTTGAACATCCGCCGCATCGGGCGCGACGGGCTGACCGCGCTGGGCCTCACCGGGCTGATGCTGCTAGTCGCCACGGCGGCGGCCTGGATGGTCGACGAGGCGACGGGGTTGGGGCTGGCCGCGCTGATCCTCGCCTTCGCGCCGGGCGGGCTGGCCGAGATGACGCTGGTCGCGCTGGCGCTGAACATCGACGTGGCGCTGGTCGCCACCCACCACATGGTGCGCATCATCCTGATCGTGACGCTGGCGCCCGGCTTCTATCTGCTGTGGCGCAAGTGGCGGTCCCGCCGCGGCAAGATCTGAGGAATTGCCCCCGGGCCAGCCGGCCAATCCGCCGCACACGCATGTGTGGAGTTTCCGTTGCGTCCGTCCCTCACGCCGTGTGAGGTGGAGGCGCGGACGGGTGGTGGGTGGCCACCACCCCGCCGCTCAACAAGGAGGCCTGGAGGATGAAGGAAATCCTCAGTCTCCTGATCCTGCTTCTCCAGATCGTCAAGGCGATCCTTGATCTTCTGAACCGGCAGTGATCGGGCCGGGAGGCGGGGGATAGGAGCCCCTGCCTCCCAAGCCTGATGATGGCTCCGCGCACGCCCGATTGCAAGCCATCCGATCATTTCACGGCAGGCTTACCCTTTTCCCACTGGGGGTTCGTATCGATCAGCGGCACGCTGGAAATGGACATCTTCGCCGAGGCGTCCTTCACCTGCCGGCTGTAGACCACATAGATCAGCGTGTCGTTCACCCGGTCGTAGATGCGGCGAATGGCGATGGACTTGAAGATCAGGCTCTTGCGCTCGGAGAAGACCTCCTCGCCCTTCTGCGACAGCTCGATGTCGCCGATCACCAGCGGCCCGGTGCGCCGACAGGCGATGGAGGCGTTGGACGGGTCCTCGAACCAGTTCCCCTTGGTCAGCCGGTCGAGCACGCTGCGGTCGAAGTCCACCAGATGGCAGGTGATGCCTTTTACCTTCGGGTCCTCGATCGCCTGCACCTGAAGCCCGTTGCCGGTCCAGTCGTTGGAGAAGCGCCCGACGACGGCGTCCTCGGCCAAAGCAGCGGTGGAGGCGGCCATCGGTGGCAGCACGGATAGCGCCAGGACCATCAGGCCGCGGCGGATGTTTATCGAAGGGAACGGGCTGCGCATCTCGTGGAACTCCGGTCATCGCGAAGCGGGGCCGCGTGGGCGCGGTCCTGGAATACCCCTAAATCGGGCGGGGGTCCGGCGCCGTCAAGCGCCTCCCGGCCCGCTACTCCCGGAGTGCCTGCCCCCGATGAGCGACCGCACGATCGACCCGCCCCTCACCCCGCCGCCGGAGCCGGTGACCGAGCCCCTGCCCCCGGCCCGGAACCCCCGCGACCCGGTGCGGGTGGCGGTGGTGGGGCTGTTCGTCATCGCGCTGCTGTTCACGCTCTATTTCGGGCGCGACGTGCTGCTGCCGATCATGCTGGCGCTGATCATGAGCCTTCTGCTGCGGCCCTGCGTGCGCGGCCTCTACCGGCTCGGCCTGCCGGAGGCGCTGGGCGCGGCGGTGGTGGTGATCACGGTGTTCGGCGCCGGGCTGGGGGCCATCTACACGCTGGCGGCCCCGGCCACCGAATGGGTCAACCGCATGCCCCGCGTGATCCATGAGCTGGAGTTCAAGCTGGGCGACATCCGCGAGGGGATCGACCGCGCCCGCGAGGCCTCCCGCCAGATCGAGCAGATGGCCTCCGACCGCAACGGCGCTGCGCGGGAGGTCGTGGTGCGCGGCCCGTCGCTGGCCGAGCAGGTGCTGCATCAGGCGGAGGCGGTGATCGCCAACGTGGTGATCCTCCAGGTGCTGCTCTATTTCTTCCTGGCCCGCGGGCGGCAGAGCCTGGAGGCGCTGATCGGCACGATGCGCGACGTGGACGACCGCGTGCATTACGCCATGGTCGCCGCCACGGTGCAGCAGAACATCGCCGCCTATCTGGCGACCATCACCGTCATCAACATCGGGCTCGGCCTCGCGACGACGCTGGCGATGTGGCTGTGGGGGGTGCCCAACGCGGGGCTGTGGGGAACGCTCGCCGGGCTCATCAACTACGTCCCCTTCATCGGGCCGGCGGTGATGACGGCGGTTCTGTTCCTGGTGTCGGCGCTCAGCTTCGACGGGGGCCTGCACATCTTCGGGCCGCCGCTGACCTTCGTGGCGCTGACGATGCTGGAGGGCAACTTCCTGACCCCGATGATCGTCGGGCGGCGGCTGGCGCTGAACCCCATCGCGGTGTTCGTGTCCATCCTGTTCTGGGGCTGGATGTGGGGCATCCCCGGCGCGCTGCTGGCGGTGCCGATCCTGGCGATCCTGAAGATCCTGTTCGACGCGCACGAGCCGCTGAAGCCGATCGGCGCCCTGCTGGGCTGAAGCTCTGGCCGGGGCGGCCCCGCCGTGGCATGGTCGAAGGAAGGGAACGACCGGAAGGGAGGTGGGGTGATGGTGCTCAGCGGCCTGACGCTCTTCGTCATCGCGCTTCTGATCTTCGCGCTGGCGCTGGTTCTGCTGGGCGTGCGGACCGTGCCGCAGGGCCAGGAATGGACGGTGGAGCGGTTCGGCCGCTACACCCGTACGCTCCAGCCCGGCCTGCATCTCCTCCTGCCGCTGGTCGACCGCATCGGGCGCAAGCAGAGCATGATGGAGACGGTGCTCGACGTGCCCTCGCAGGAGGTCATCACCCGCGACAACGCCATGGTCACGGCGGACGGCGTCGTTTTCTTCCAGGTGATCGACGCCGCCAAGGCCTCCTACGAGGTCAACAACCTGGAGTTGGCGATCCTGAACCTGACCATGACCAACACCCGCACGGTCATGGGCTCGATGGACCTGGACGAACTGCTGTCGCAGCGCGACCAGATCAACGCCCGCCTGCTCGGCGTGGTGGACGAGGCGACCAGCCCCTGGGGCGTCAAGGTGACGCGCATCGAGATCCGCGACATCCAGCCGCCGCGCGACCTCGTGGACAGCATGGCCCGCCAGATGAAGGCGGAACGCGACCGCCGCGCCTCCATCCTGGAAGCGGAGGGCCAGCGTCAGGCGGCCATCCTGCGGGCGGAAGGTGCCAAGCAGGCCGCCATCCTCCAGGCCGAGGGCCGGCGCGAGGCCGCCTTCCGCGACGCCGAGGCGCGCGAGCGCTCCGCCCAGGCCGAGGCGGAGGCCACCCGGTTGGTTTCCGACGCCATCGCCGGGGGCAGCGCCCAGGCCATCAACTACTTCGTCGCCCAACGCTACGTGGACGCCCTGACCGCGGTGGCTGCGGCGCCGAACCAGAAGGTGCTGTTCATGCCGCTGGAGGCCGCCAACGTGATCGGTGCCATCGGCGGCATCGCGGAAATCGCCCGCGAAGCCTTCCCGAACCGGCCGCAGAATTCTGGAACGGCGTCCGTTCCGCCGCAGGCTCCGCGCGGCCCCTGGAATCGTGATGAACGGAATCGCGAGGAGCCGAAGAGGAGCGATGCGCCGGTGCCGCCGGAGTCGTAGGATTGGGCGAAATTCCGAAGGCGGCCCCGCGATGATCGAGTTCTGGCACTGGTGGGTTCTGGCCGTGCTGCTGGGCGCGCTGGAAACGGTGGCGCCGGGGGCGGCTTTCCTCTGGCTGGGCGGGGCCGCCGCACTGGTCGGCTTCGTGCTTCTGGTCTGGCCGTCCCTGCCGTGGGAGCATCAGGGCCTGCTGTTCGCCCTGCTCGCCATCGCCGCGCTGGCGGGAACCCGCTTCCTGTCCCGCGGGTCAGCGCATACGACGCACACGCCGCATCTGAACCGCCGGACGGCGCAATACATCGGGACGCTGCACACGCTGGACGGCCCCATCGTCAACGGACGGGGCCGGGCGCAGATCGGCGACGGACTTTGGACCGTCGAGGGACCTGACCTCCCCGCCGGCACCCGCGTCCGCATCGTCGGCGCCGAGGGCACCCTGTTGAAGGTGGAGAAGGCCTAGGCGCCAGCCGAACCGGCGCATCGGGGCTTCGGCGAGATCGTGCCGGATCTGTTCGGCGTGGCGCCCCAGCCGCTGCGCCAGAGCGCCCATGCTGCCGTCGCCGGTGGCCGCCGCGCGCTCCGCCGCCTGACGGCTGAACGCCTCCAACTCCCGCGCCATCGCGCGGTAATCGGGAGCGCCCCCTCTCGATCCGGATGTCCCGTCCATGGCCCCCGCCATGCTGCATTGCCGCAAATTACACAGGTATGCTGGCACAGCGTGGACGCGTCTGGAATCGGGCTTACGGCGGGTCCGGCTTCTCTTTCGGCACAGCAAAATCGGCCGCTTGGCCCTTCAGCCTATGCTCTTCCGCAGAGCGGATTCGTCAGTCGATCAGCTCGTCCAGGGTCGCCCGGACAACCTGCACGATTTCCCCGCCATAATGGCTGACGTCGAGATCACGCGCGCCGACGATGATGGACAGCTCGCGTTCCGTCGTGGGGGCGAAGCGGGCAATTTCCGGCACCAGCTCGTCCGCCAGGACGGCATCGCGCGGCAGCCCTTCACCGGCCGCCTTACGGTCCCGCCACCCGTTGAGGGCGGCGTTGATCGCGGCTTCGATCTGAAGGGATTCCTCCTTGCGCTTCAGGTCCTTGTAAAGGACGAGAACACGCCAGCCACCGTCGGCATAGGCGGTGTCGATGCGCTGCACCTCGACCGTGCGCAAAAAGGAGGAGAGGTGCTCCTGGGCCTCGTCCGCGCTCGCGTCGGGGATCGTGAAGGTGCGGATTTCGGTGCTCATCCTGTTCCTCGATGCGTGCCTCGCCTTTCGCGCAAGACTACACGAAAGCGCCCGTATCCGGCTACTCCGGCACGATCCGGACGGACTCCCCCTTCGTCATAGGAAAACACAACGACACGCGGGACCCTGCCCCCTCCCGGAGTGTTTGTGTCACCGGACGCCGCGCATCGCTTGGGCGCATCGCTGGGGCGCATCGCTTGGGCGCACCGCTGGAAGGAGCAGAGGGACCATGGCCGGGCCTGTTGAACCGCAAAAGCACCGGAAGGAAAGGACCGGGCCGCAAGCGAGACCGCGGCGGTTGTGGATCACCCTTCTGGTGGTCATCCCCGCCCTGTTCGCGGCCGGGACGGCGGGGGCCTTCTGGACCGGCTACAGCCTCCACGACCGGCCTTTCGCCTGGTACAACAGCAACCGCATCGCCGCCACGGCGGAACGGGCGGCGCGGGACCTGTCGCCCGTCGTGGTGGTGGCGCTGGGCGACTCGGCGCTGCGCCACGCCACCCTGGACGAGACGGGCATGGCCGCGCTGGCGGCGAAGCACGAGGTGGAAAGCCTGCATTTCCTTCGCATCGTCCACGACCACGCCCGGTTCGAGGACTTCGAACCGTTGCTGGGCGACGTGCTGAAGCTGAAGCCGGCGCTGGTCCTCCTGGACGTGGACCTGCTGTTCGCGGAGCGCAGCAACCTCGCCGGCCTGCGCCGGTATGGCTCGCACCTGACCGAGGTGGCGATGCTCGGTCGTTCCTACCTGCCCGACCAGAGTGCCCTGCAATACGACAAGCCGTGCCGTGCCGTCGGCCCGCAAGGCTGGACCGACACGGCCGCCGACCGCTGGGTCGAGACCCGCAACGCCGCCGTCCGGATGAACGACGACTCGCCGGCCTTCGAGCGGGTGCGCCGCTTCGCCGATCAGGCGCGCGCCGCCGGGATCGGGATCGCCCTCCTGCTTCCGCCCCGCCCGACGGCGGTGGAAGAGCGGCTATACGGCGCAGGCAATGGCTACCGGCCGGCGGCGCTCGACCGGCTCCGTGGGCAGGTCGACCTGCCGCTGTGGCGCTTCCCCGACTCGGCGCTCCCCAAGCCCGCCAAGACATCGGCCTTCTGCCGCAGCGGCATGCTCGGGTCGGATGGTCGCGATGCCTATTCGGCATGGCTGGCCGGCGGAATCGCCGAACGCCTGTCGCATTCACGGGTGGAAGAGGCCGCGCTGCAATAAAGTCTGCCCATCCCGGCCGGATGGCCCGGCCCAAATGACCCAATGGCGACACGGCAGCGTCATCAAAGTGCAATTCCCGGCGCCCTAGAATGCGCCCGCGTCCCCGCCGGATCCGACCGGCGGCGGGATGCGCCTCTCTTCGGCCACGGGTGAACCACAGATGAGCGCCGCCATGGATTTCTCCGTCCGCGAGGCCCCGGCCAGCACCGAGATCGTGCTGAGCGGGCGTATGACCTTTGCCGACCACGACACCTTCCGCGACGTCATCGCCACCTTCGAGCGGCCGGCGGGCCACCGGATGGTCTTCGACCTGTCGCGGCTGGACTTCGTCGACTCATCCGGCCTCGGCATGTTCATCATCGCCCGCGACACCGCGCAGCGGCGCAACCTGGACTTCGCGATCCGCGGCGCCCGCGACGAGGTGCGGCGCCTGATCACGATCGCCAAGTTCCACACCATGTTCAACATCGCCGACTGACGCGGCGGGAACGGACGCGATGGGCCACGCCCGCGCCATGACGCTGCCGCCCGGAACGGACGACGCCGGGCCGCCGCGTCCCGCCCGTCCCGGCGCCGGCGCGTCGGTCTACGGGATGGAGTTGGGCATCCCGCTCGGCGGCTGCCGGGTGCTGATCGCCGACGACAGCGCCTTCAACCGCAAGACGCTGACCCGCTTCCTGCAATGGGCCGGCATCACCCAGGTCGCCTTCGCCTCCTCCGCCGAGGAGGTGATGGAGCGGCTGGACAGCTTCGCCCCAGACCTGCTGCTGCTCGACGCCGCCATGCCGCGGATGGACGGCATCGGAGTCTGCCGCAGCCTGCGCGGCGACCCGCGCTGGCGCGACCTGCCGATCCTCATGCAGAGCGCGCTTCATTCCGACCAGATGAGGACGGTCTGCTTCAGCGCCGGGGCGACCGACCTGATCGCCAAGCCGATCAACCCCGGCGAATGCATCGCCCGCGTGCGCTACCATCTGGAGCGCCGGTCCATGGTGCAGGAGCTGCGCGCCTTCCACGAGCGGGTGGAGCGCGACCTGCGGCAGGCCCGCGCCATGCAGCTCGCCCTGGTCCCGGAACCGGCGGAACTGGCCGCCCTCGCCGAGCGGAACGGGCTGACCGTGGATTCGGTCTTCCGCGCGTCGGACGAAATCGGCGGCGATTTCTGGACGGCCTTCGCGTTCGACGGGACCCGCGTCGGGATCTTCGCCGCCGACCTGTCGGGCCATGGCATCGCCGCGGCGATCAACGCCTTCCGCCTGCACACGCTGCTCACCCGCACCCCGCCGGAGGAGGTGCGCGACCCCGCCCGCCTGCTGCGGCAATTGAACCTGCGGCTCTGCGAGATTTTACCGCTGGGCCAGTTCGCCACCGCCTTCTACGGGGTGATCGACCGCGCCGACGACACGCTGCTCTACGCCGCCGCCGCCGCGCCCAGCCCCATCCTGGCAAACAGCGGCGGCTTCCAGCCGTTGGACGCCTCCGGCCCGCTCCTGGGCGCCTTCCCGGACTCGGTCTACACGAACCAGCGCGTGCCGCTGCAGCGCGGCGACAGCCTGTTCCTCTATTCCGACGGGCTGAGCGAAGCCCGGGACGCCGAGGGCGCCATGCTGGGCGAGGACGGCCTGCTCCGTCTCGCCGAGCGGACGGCGGCGGAGGCCCCCGACCGCCCTCTGCCCGCCCTGATGGCCCGCCACGCCGCGATCCATGGCGAACACCTGAACGACGACGTCACCGCACTCTGGATCACCCGCCGCTGACGCGTCGCAGCAATTTATCCATTGGCCCCATACCCTTATTCGCGATATGGATATTGCTGCGTCGGGCGACGTGTAACAGGAGACGGAACGGATATGGCTTCGATCATGATCAAGAAGGCCGGCGAGGGCCTGATTTCCCAGGCTCACCGCAACGCCGACGTTGGCCCGACCAGCGGCAGCTCGGTCGTGTACGAGATTCTCAACGTGCCGGCGGGCGTGTCGGTGGACGACGTCATCGCCGCCTTCAAGACCTTCAAGCCGGCGGACAAGAAGTACGAGTACGACTACGCCGACCTGTCCAAGTAAGGCGCTCGTTCGCCCTTCCCGCGGTTCCCGCAAGGGCGGAAACCGCGGGAAACGGCCTTCACCCCTTCTTGGGGAAGCGCTCGATCCAGCGCTCCAGCTCCGCCACATGCTCCGCCTCTTCCGAGGCGAACTCCTCGGCCATCATGCGGACCTCCGGGTCCGTGGTGGAGGCCGCCACGTCGGCGTAGAAGGCGTGCCCGCGCTTTTCGCTGTCGAGCGCCAGTTCCAGCGCGTAATCCACCGTCATCAGATAGTGCGAGCCTTCCATGGAGGCCGCTTCCGGGCTCTCGTCGTCCGGCCACTGGAAGTCTTCCGGGGCGAGCGCCGGCACATCGCGGAAAGCGGAGCGCTTGCGGGCGTCCGCCAGATGCAGGCGCGAGAACTCGGCCATCTTGGCGAAGAAGGCCGCGACGTCCGCGTTGCCGTAGGTCTTCATGGCCTCCGACAGGTCGGCGAAACGGTTGGCGGCGTCCTCCTCCAGCGCGCAGGCGTGGGCGAGGAACAGGGCGGGGTCGTGAATGTTGGCCATAGGGTCCCGAGATCGTTAAGTCACAAATGGATTGTGGTTATTTGAACCATAACGCCTTGTTGCGAAAGGTTCTCGGATCGCTGGCCGGTTGCGGGCTTCTGCGACACTTTGACACGCCCTCGACGATCTGCATCCGGAGGCGCAGCCCTCGCTCCGACGGCGAAGGGCGGAAAACATGAAAGCTCTGCAATGATCGCCGAGAAACGCCGCCGCGCGCTTGACCGGCTTCAATTCCAGGGATAGATCAGAACCAACGTCACCGCATGATTGGCGGGCGTCCGGACGCGCGATCCGGTCCCGCGCCAAGAAAACAAGAGATGGACAGCCACAGTCGTCGACCCCGACCAATCTTCGGTACTCTGCCGATCCTGGGCTGACCTTTTCGCAGGTTCGCCACGGCCGGCCGTGATGCCGACTGCCGCACAGGTGAACCATGGTGACGTCTTCCATCACCATTCCGATGCCGCTCCACGCGCCCTTGCCGCCGCCAGCGCCGGGCTGACCGCTTTCCCCCACCCTTGACGCCCACCCGACGCCGGACGGCGTCCAGTGCCTGCACACGCCGATTGCGCATGCCGAACGCGACCGGACTCCGATCCGGCCGCAGGATGGAGGGGCCATGGTCTGGACCCAGACAAGCGTTTCCGTGAAGACGGCGGCCGCCACGCCCAACCGCTGGGACCTCGTGGCCCTGCCGCTGGTCGTCGGCCTGCTCGCCCTGGCCGCCGTCGGCGGTCACCAGATGGCGGCACCCCTGGCGAGCCTCGACGCGCCGGCCGTCTCGCTCGACCCCTGGAACCTGCCGGACTACGCGCTGCGCTCGACGCTGCGCATGCTGGCGGCGATGGCGGCCTCGCTGCTTTTCACCTTCACCTACGCCACATTGGCGGCCAAGAGCCGCCGGGCCGGCATGGTGCTGATCCCCATGCTGGACGTGCTCCAGTCGGTGCCGGTGCTCGGCTACATCTCCTTCACCGTGGTCTTCTTCCTGTCGCTGTTCCCCGGCAGCGTGCTGGGCGCCGAATGCGCGGCGATCTTCGCCATCTTCACCAGCCAGGCCTGGAACATGACCTTCAGCGTCTACCAGTCGCTGCGCTCGGTGCCGCGCGACCTGGACGAAGCGGCCACCAGCTTCCTCTTCTCCGGCTGGCAGCGCTTCTGGAGGCTGGAGGCGCCCTTCGCCATGCCGGGGCTGGTCTGGAACATGATGATGTCGATGTCCGGTGGCTGGTTCTTCGTCGTCGCGTCGGAGGCGATCACCGTCGGCGACCGCACCGTCACGCTGCCCGGCATCGGCTCCTATCTGGCAGAAGCGATCACGCAGAAGGACCTCGGCGCCGTTGGCTGGGCGGTGCTGGCGATGCTGGCGGTCATCCTGCTCTACGACCAGTTCCTGTTCCGCCCGCTGGTCGCCTGGGCCGACAAGTTCCGCGTCGAGCAGACCGGCGCGCAGGAGGCGCCCGAGTCCTGGGTGCTTCGGCTGTTCCAGCGCACCCGCGTCTGCCGCTCGCTGCTGGCGCCGGTCGAGGCCCTGCTCGGCCGGGTGGCGTGGCTGCGCCTGTCGCCCCTCTTCTCTCTCGCCGCCGCCCTACCCCCGACCCTGCGCCGCCGGATCGCCGGCCCGCCATCCCCCGCGCTCGAACGCACGCTCGACCGGGTGTGGTACGCGGTCGTCGCGGTGGCGGCGCTCGCCCTGGGCTGGACCCTGGTACGGTTCATCGCCGGCGGCGCCGGCTGGAGCGACGTCGGGACCGTGCTGCTGCTCGGGGCGGCGACGCTGCTGCGCGTCATGGTGCTGATCGCCATCGCCTCGCTCGTCTGGGTGCCGCTCGGCGTGCTGATCGGGCTGCGCCCGCGCCTCGCCGAGATGGTCCAGCCGCTGGCGCAGTTCCTGGCCGCCTTTCCGGCCAACCTGCTGTTCCCGGTCGCCGTCGTCACCATCCTGCGCTTCGACCTGAACCCGGACGTCTGGCTCAGCCCGCTGATGATCCTGGGCACGCAGTGGTACATCCTGTTCAACGTCGTCGCCGGAACCGCCGCCTTCCCCAGCGACCTCAAGGAGGCGGCCTCCAGCTTCCGCATCCGCGGCTGGCAGTGGTGGCGCGACGTCATGCTGCCCGGCGTCTTCCCCTACTACCTGACCGGCGCCGTGACCGCGGCGGGCGGCTCGTGGAACGCCAGCATCGTCGCCGAGGCGGTGCGCTGGGGCGACGCCGAGGTCACCGCGCACGGGCTGGGCAGCTACATCGCCCAGGCGACCGCCGCCGGGGACTACCCGCGCATCGTGCTCGGCATCGCCGTGATGTCCCTGTTCGTCACCCTGCTCAACCGGCTGCTCTGGCGTCCGCTCTATGGCTACGCCGAACGCCGCCTGCGCCTTGCCTGACGGAGGCCGTATCATGACGCAGAGCTCCCCCCTTTTCGAACTCCGCGGCGTCCGGCAAGCCTACCGCAAGGCCTCCGGTCCGCCGTATGTCGTGCTCGACGGCGTGGACCTGACGCTGCGCGACGGCGAGATCGTCGGGCTGCTCGGCCGCTCCGGCTCGGGCAAGTCCACGCTGCTGCGCATCGTCGCCGGGCTGGCCCAGCCGACCTCCGGACAAGTCCTGCATCACGGCGCGCCGGTGGCCGGGCCGACCGACGGGGTGGCGATGGTGTTCCAGTCCTTCGCGCTGTTCCCCTGGCTGACCGTCGAGGAGAATGTGCTGGCCGGGTTGAAGGCGCTGCGCGTTCTGGCGAACGAGGCGGCGGCGCGCGCCGAGGAGGCCATCGACCTGATCGGCCTGTCGGGCTTCGAGAGCGCCTATCCCAAGGAGCTGTCCGGCGGGATGCGCCAGCGCGTCGGCTTCGCCCGCGCGCTGGTCGTCCATCCGGAAATCCTGCTGATGGACGAGCCCTTCTCGGCGCTCGACGTGCTGACGGCGGAGACGCTGCGCACCGACCTGCTCGACCTGTGGATGGAGCGCAAGCTGCCGACCCGGTCGATCCTGATGGTCACCCACAACATCGAGGAGGCGGTGCTGATGTGCGACCGCATCCTGGTCTTCGCCTCCAACCCGGGCCGCGTGGCGGCGGAGATCCGGGTCGATATCCCGCACCCGCGCAACCGGCTGGCCCCGGACTTCCGCGATCTGGTCGACGACATCTACGGCCGGATGACCGCGCGCAAGCCGCTGACCACACCGGCGGCGGGCTCTGGGCGTCCGCGGCCGGTCTACGCCGAGCCGCTCCAGCACGTCTCGACCAACCGGCTGTCCGGCCTGATGGAGACGCTGGCCGCCCCGCCCTACCACGGCAAGGCGGATCTGCCGCACCTCGCGGCGACGCTCCGGCACGAGATCGACGACCTCTTCCCCATCGCCGAGACGCTGCAGATGCTGGGATTCGCCGAGGTGGCGGAGGGCGACATCCGGCTGACCGAGCCGGGCCGCCTGTTCGCCGAGGCCGGGATGGACGACCGCAAGGCGCTGTTCGCCGAGCATCTCGTCCATTTCGTGCCGCTCGCCGCGCACATTCACGCCGCCCTGTCGGAGCGTCCCGACCACCGCGTTCCCTACGCCCCGTTCGCCCGCGAACTGGAGGCCGTCATGAGCGAGGATTACGCCAAGGAGACGTTGAACGCCGTGACCGGCTGGGCCCGCTACGCCGGGCTCTTCACCCACGACGGCGAGGCGGGGGTCTTCTGCAAGGAAGGAGGCGAATAGCCGGGGCGTCCCGGAGGAAGGCTTGACCGGGGCGCCCGCCGCTGCCAGGAACACGGGCGGCGCCCTTCTCCACTGGTTCACAGAGTCCATGAGCATCCCGCCCCTTCCCATCGATCCCGTGCTTCCCGAGCTGCTGGCCGCGCTGGACGGGCGTGGCGTGGCGGTGCTCCAGGCGCCGCCGGGGGCCGGCAAGACGACCCGCGTGCCGTTGGCCCTGCTCGACCGGCCCTGGCTGGCCGGGCGCAAGGTGATCGTGCTGGAGCCGCGGCGGCTGGCCGCCCGCGCCGCCGCCCGCCGCATGGCCGCGATGCTGGGGGAAAGCGTCGGCGAGACGGTCGGCTACCGCGTGCGGCTGGACACCAAGGTCGGGCCGAAGACCCGGATCGAGGTGGTGACCGACGGCCTGTTCCTGCGCCAGCTTCAGGAGGACCCCGAGCTGCCGACGGTCGGCGCCGTGCTGTTCGACGAGTTCCACGAGCGTGGCATCGACAGCGATCTGGCGCTGGCCCTGGTGCAGGAAGCGCGCGGCGCGCTGCGCGACGACCTGCGGCTGGTGGTGATGTCGGCGACGCTGGACGGCGCGCCCGTCGCCACCCTGCTCGGCGGCGCGCCGATGGTCACCAGCGAGGGCCGCGCCTTCCCGGTGGAGACCCGCCACCTCGACGCCCCCGCCACCAACACCAGCGGCGGCACCCGCGTCGAGGACGCCGTGGCCGCCGCCGTCCGCCGCGCCCTGCGCGAGGAGAGCGGCAACGCGCTGGTCTTCCTGCCCGGCGCCGGAGAGATCCGGCGGGTGCAGAGCCTTCTGGAGTCGGCGGACCTCGGCCCCGGCACGGTGATCGCCCCGCTCTACGGCGACCTGACGGCGGACGCGCAGGACCGCGCCATCGCCCCCAGCCCGGCGGGCACGCGCAAGATCGTGCTCGCCACCCCGATCGCCGAGACCAGCCTGACCATTGAGGGCATCCGCATCGTCGTGGACGGCGGGCTGATGCGCGTCCCCCGCTTCGACCCGCGCAGCGGCATGACCCGGCTGGTCACCGCCAAGGTCTCCCAGGCGTCGGCGGAGCAGCGGCGGGGCCGCGCCGGCCGGCTGGAGCCCGGCGTCTGCTACCGCCTGTGGCCGGAGCCGTCGCACAAGGCGCTGGCCCCCTTCACCCCGCCGGAGATCATGGACGCCGACCTCGCCCCGCTGGCGCTGGAGCTGGCGGTGTGGGGAGTCGCCGATCCGTCGTCGCTCGCCTGGCTCGACCCGCCGCCCGCCGCCGCCATGTCCCAGGCGCGGGAGCTGCTGCGCGAGCTGGGGGCGCTGGATGCCGACGGCGGCATCACCGCCCATGGCCGTCGCATGGCCGGCTTCGGCGTGCACCCCCGGCTGGCCCACATGATGCTGAAGGGCAAGGCGATGGGGCTGGGCGCGCTGGCCTGCGAGGTCGCCGCCCTGCTCGGCGAGCGCGACATCGTCCGCGCCCAGCCCGGTTTCCGCGACGCCGACCTGCGGCTGCGCGTGGAGCTGCTGCGCGGGCTGGACGATGACGGGCGGGTGCGCGGCGCGGGTCGCGGCCTCACCGTGGAGCGCGGCGGTGCCCAGCAGGCGTTGAAGCAGGCCCGGAATTGGAAGCGCCAGTTGGGCGTGAAGGGCAATGGTGGCGATCTCGGCGCCACCGGCCTGCTGGTCGCCCTCGCCTATCCCGACCGCATCGGCCAGCGCCGTCCCGGCGGCAGTACGGGCGGGGCCGCCGCGCAATACCGGCTGTCCAACGGGCGCGGCGCCTATTTCCAGGACGCCGAGCCGCTGAGCGCCGAGGACTGGCTGGCCGTCGCCGACCTGGACGGGGCGGCCCGCGAATCGCGCATCTTCCTCGCCGCCCCACTCACCCTGGCCGAACTGGAGGAGGCCTTCGCCGAGCACATCCGCAGCGAGACCGTGGTCGCCTGGGACGGGCGGGAGCAGACGGTGCTGGCCCGCCGCCGCCGCATGCTGTTCGCCCTGGCGCTGGAGGACAAGCGCCTGCCCAACCCGCCCGCCGAGGCCATCGCCGCCGCCATGCTGGAGGGCATCCGGGAGATGGGACTGACCGCCCTGCCCTGGACCGACGAGCTGCGCAAGTGGCAGACGCGCGTCCTGTTCCTGCGCCGCCGGGAGGGGGAGGAGTGGCCGGACGTTTCCGACACCGCCCTGCTGGAGACGATGGAGGAGTGGCTGGCGCCCTTCCTGAACGGCGCCTCGCGCCGCGCCCATCTCGACCGGGTGGAGCTGGGCAACGCGCTGCGCGGGCTGCTGCCCTGGGCGATGCAGCAGCGGCTGGACAAGGAGGCGCCGACCCATGTCGAGGTGCCCAGCGGCTCCCGCATCCCCATCGATTACAGCGGGGACGAGCCGGTGCTGGCCGTCCGGCTCCAGGAGATGTTCGGGCTGGCCGAGACGCCGCGCATCGCCGGCGAGCGGGTGCCGCTGCTGCTGCATCTGCTGTCCCCGGCGCGCCGACCGGTGCAGGTGACGCGCGACCTCGCCAGCTTCTGGGCCAACGCCTACAAGGCGGTGAAGGCCGACCTCAAGGGGCAGTATCCCAAGCACTATTGGCCCGACAACCCGCTGGAGGCCGAACCGACGGCGCGGGCGAAACCACGCGGACGGTAACGGAAAGGCGGACGGATATGGCGATCATCGGGGTGATGGGGTCGGGGCAGGAGGAATGGGCGGAATACGCCGAGCCGCTCGGCGCGTGGATCGCCGGTGCCGGACACGACCTGCTGACCGGCGGCGGCGGCGGAGTGATGCGGTCGGCCGCAAGGGCCTTCCACGGCACGCCGGGGCGCCGGGGCCGCTCCATCGGCATCCTGCCGTCCGAGCCCGACCCGATCCACGGCCATGCGCCCCTGCCCGGCTACCCCAACCCCTACATCGACCTGCCCATCCTGACGCCCTTCGCGCGCAAGCCGGCCGGCGCGCCGTTGGCGGAGCTGAGCCGCAACCACGTCAACATCCTGACCAGCGACGTGATCGTCGTCCTGCCGGGCCGCCACGGGACCTTGGACGAGGTCCGGCTCGCCCTGCGCTTCGGAAAGCCTATGATCGGTTTCGGACCGGAGCTTGACTTTCAGGCCATGCCCGCCGAATTGCGGACAACCGGCGACTTCGGAACGGTCACGGCCTTCGTCGCGGACGCCCTGTCCCGCCGCTGACCCTCCGTTCCCGAAGGGCGCGACCTGTGGCAGGATGGCGGGCATGGATGCGCAAGGGATTCTCGACCTCAGCCGCTGGATCGCGGAGGCCGGGCTGCGGGGGGTGCCGGAGACGGACCTCATCGGCGGCTTCTGCGAACGGCTGGTCGCGGCGGGCGTGCCGCTGACCCGAACGGTGGTCGGGGCGGACACGCTGCACCCGACCATCGCCGGCCATGTCGTCACCTGGGACAGCAGCGGGCGCAACGCCGCGGAGGTGCGCCGGACCGAGTATGGCGGCGACGGCAGCGATCCCGACATCGACGAGAAATGGCTGCGCAGCCCCTTCCACCGGCTCTACACCTCCGGCGAGACGATGCTGCGCCTGCGGCTGACCGACGGCACGGAGGGCGGCGAGTTCCCGATCGTCGACGAGCTGCGGGCGCAGGGCGCCACCGACTACATGGCCATCGTCAACCGCCTCGGCCCCCGCGCCGCCATCGGGGAGCTGGACTGCATCTTCTCGTCCTGGGTGTCACACCATCCGGACGGCTTCAGCGACGCCCAGCGCGACGCTTTGCTCACCCTGACCGGCAGCCTGGCGCTGGCGCTGCGCGGCCACGCCATGGCGCACATCGCCAACACGCTGGCGGAGACCTATCTGGGGCGGGACGCCGGCCACCGGGTGCTGCGCGGCCACATCCGCCGCGGCGTCGCGGAGGAGCTGGACGCCGTGCTGTGGTTCAGCGACCTCCAGGGCTTCACCCGCATCACCGACACCGCGGCCCCGGAAACCATCCTGCCGCTGCTGAACGACTACGCGGAACTGGTGGTGACGGCGATCCACCGGCATCACGGGCAGGTGCTGAAGTTCATCGGCGACGGCATCCTGGCGGTCTTCGACCGCTCCAGCGCCGAGGACGCCTGCCGCGCCGCCCTCGACGCGGCGGAGGAGGCGCGGGAGCGCTGCAAGGAACTGAACGCCCGCCGCTCCGCCGCCGGGCTGCCGGTGACGCGCTTCTATCTCGGGCTGCACCAGGGGAAGGTGTTCTACGGCAACATCGGCGGGGTGGACCGGCTGGACTTCACCGTGGTCGGTCCCGCGGTGAACGAGGCCAGCCGCATCGCCGCCATGTGCCGGTCGCTCGACCAGGACATTCTGCTGTCCTCCGCCTTCACCGAGTCCGCCCCGGAGTGCCGGGAGCGGCTGATCTCGGTCGGGCGTTACCTGCTGCGCGGCGTGGGGCGCCCGCAGGAGCTGTACACGCTGGACCCGGAGGCGTCGCCCCCACCCTAACCCTCCCCCGCTCTCGCAGGGGAGGGGACTGCCGCCGCCTCGCAAAAGGCACCCTCCCCTGCGTTAGCGGGGGAGGGCCGGGGTGGGGGCATTACTCCCCAATCACCCCCCGATGCCGCTCGGCGCGGTGACCGCGTGCTCCTTCAGGATGGCGTCGGACAGGGCCGACACCTCGACGAGCTGGACTTCGTAGCCCCACAGGTTGGCGATGTGGCGCAGCACCGCCTTGGCGTCGCTCTCGTCCAGCAGCACGCCGTTGGTCACGCGGTGGTGCAGGATCAGCTTGCGGTCGCCGGCCAGATCGACGTCGACGATCTGGATGTCCGGCTCCAGGAAGCCCAGGTCGTACTGCCGCGCCAGCAGCTTGCGGATGCCGCGGTAGCCGCGCTCGTTGTGGATGTTCTCGACCAGCAGATAAGGGTCTTCCGCGTCGTCGCGCACGCTGAACATCTTGAACTTCCGCATCAGGTGCGGGCTGAGATACTGGAGGACAAAGCTCTCGTCGCGGAAATTGGCCCAGGCGTCGCGCAGCGCACCCATGCCGTCGCCCCGCCCGGCGAGGTCGGGGAACCAGTAGCGGTCCTCGTCCGTCGGGTTCTCGGCGATGCGCTGGATGTCCTGCATCATCGCGAAGCCGAGCGCGTAGGGGTTGATGCCTGAGAAGCGCTGGTCGTCGAACTCCGGCTGGAACACCACCGAGGTGTGCGAATGCAGGAATTCCAGCGTCGCCCCTTCGCTGATCATCCCCCGCCGGTGCATCTCGTTCAGGATGGTGTAGTGGGTGTAGGTCGCACACCCCTCGTTCATCAGCTTGGTCTGCTTCTGCGGGTAGAAATACTGGGCCATGTGGCGGACGATACGAAGAATCTCGCGCTGCCAATGCTCCAGCCGCGGCGCCTTCTTCTCCAGGAAATAGAGCAGGTTCTCTTCGGGCAGGCCGAGCAGCTTCTTGCGCTCCGACACCGACTTGGACGGGCGGTTGCCGCCGACGGCGACCTTCGGCACGGTGCGCCACAGGTCGTTGAAGGTCTGCTCCTGGTACTCCTGCCGCTCCCGCTCGCGCTTCTGCTCCAGCCGCAGGTCGAGGCTGCGCTTCTTCGGGTACTTGTGCACGCCCTGGTTCATCAGCGCGTGGGCGGCGTCGAGCACCCGTTCCACGGCGTGGTGGCCGTAGCGGTCCTCGCACTGGGCGATGTAGGACTTGGCGAATTCCAAATAGTCGAGGATGCCCTCGGCGTCCGTCCACTGCTGGAAGAGCTGGTTGTTCTTGAAGAAGTGGTTGTGGCCGAAGGCGGCGTGGGCGATCACCAGCGTCTGCATCGTCATGGTGTTTTCTTCCATGATGTAGCTGATGCAGGGGCTGGAGTTGATGACGATTTCATAAGCAAGGCCGCGGTAGCCCTTGCGGTAGAGCATCTCGTCACGGGCGAAATGCTTGCCGAAGGACCAGTGCTTGTACATCAGCGGCATGCCGATGGACGAATAGGCGTCGAGCATCTGCTCGGCGGTGATGACCTCGATCTGGTTGGGATAGACGCTGAGGCCCATGTCCTTCAGGGCGATGTCCTCGATGGCGTCGTAGACGCGCTTGATCTTGTCGTAATCCCAGTCCGCCCCATCGTAGAGCAGGCTGTCGGGCTTGTCGATCACAGCGGTCATGCCTCACGTCCTCTCGATGCTCTGCGGGGTGTTGGCCCCGATTCTTGATGCGGCCTTGCGGTGGCGGGCATTGCCCCCTCCCTGACCCTCCCTCGCTTCGCAGGGGAGGGAAACGAAGCCCCCTCCCCTGCGTCAGCGGGGGAGGGTTGGGGTGGGGGCAAGGAGACGCCTACGCCCCCGCCTTCTCGCGGGCGAACAGGTCGCGGAAGACCGGGAAGATCTCCCGGCGGGAGCGGACACGGCGCATGGCGATCGGCAGGTCCGGCCCCTGCACCGTCTTGTAGGTCCGCCACAGCTCCGTCTCGCGGCCCAGCGCCGACAGGCCCATGTTGTGCTCCGCCGCGACCTCGATGTAGGCGAAGTACTGGCACAGCGGCAGGATGCCATCCCGCAGCAGGCCCGCCGACCGCGCGTTGTCCGACGACATGTTGTCGCCGTCCGACGCCTGGGCGGCGTAGATGTTCCACTCGTTCTCCGGATAGCGCTCCTTCACGATGCGCTGCATCTCCTCGAGCGCCGTGGAGACCACGGTGCCGCCGGTCTCGGTGGAGTAGAAGAACGTGTCCTCGTCCACTTCCTTGGCCTCGTGGGTGTGGCGGATGAAGACGATGTCGACCGACCGGTAGCGCCGCTTCAGGAACAGATAGAGCAGCATGAAGAAGCGCTTGGCGAGATCCTTCATGTGCTCGGTCATCGAGCCGGAAACGTCCATCAGGCAGAACATGACCGCCTGCGCGATGGGCTTCGGAACCGTCTCGAACCGGTTGTAGCGGACGTCGATCGGGTCGATGAAGGGGATGCGCTTGGAGCGGAGGTAATGCCGCTCCAACTGGTCGCGCATCTCCCGCAGCTTCTCCGGATCCTCGCCACGGTCCTCCGCCTCGCGCAGAAGCTCCTCCAGCTCCAGCATATCCGCCGGCTTGGGGCGCTTCAGCGCGATGCGCCGGCTGAGGCTGTTGCGCATGGTGCGGACGAGGTTCAGGTTGGCCGGCGAGCCGGTCACCGAATAGCCCGCCCGCGTCAGCGAGTGGGATTCCGTCTGCTTGACCTTCTGCTTGACGAGGTCGGGAAGCTCCAGGTCCTCCAGGAAGATGTCCAGGAACTCCTCGCGGGAGAGGACGAAGCGGAAATCGTCGTCGCCCTCCCCGTCCGGACTGCCTTCGTTGCCGCCGCGACCGCCGCCGCTCTCGGGCCGCGCGATGGTGTCTCCCTCCACATACTCCTTGTTGCCCGGCACGACGTAGTCGCGCACGCCGCCGGCCCCGGAGCGGTGGAAGGAGGGCTCCCGAACGCCGCCGGTCGAGATGGTCACCTTCTCGCCGTTTTCGATGTCCTGGATGCCGCGTTTGCCGGAGGCATCCCGCACCGCCTTCACCACCTGCTCCTTGGCACGGCGCAGGAAACGCTGGCGGTTGGCCAGGCTCTTGCCTTGCGGATTCAGGCGACGGTCGATGATGTTCATCAAGGGGGAGCCCCTCCTACCCGTTCACGCTCGTGTGGCGAAGCGGGCCGTCAGCCGGCCTGCTTCACGCGCATGTACCACTCGACCAACCGGCGGACCTGCCGCTCGGTGTAGCCGCGCGACATCATGCGCGACACGAACTCGTTGTGCTTCTTCTCGGTCTCGCCGTCCTTCTTGGACCCGAAGCTGATGACCGGAAGCAGATCCTCCACCTGGGAGAACATGCGTTTCTCGATCACCTCACGGATTTTCTCGTAGGACGTCCAGGAGGGGTTGCGCCCGGCGTTCGCCGCCCGCGCGCGCAGCGCGAACTTGACGACCTCGTTTCGGAAGTCCTTCGGGTTGGCGATCCCGGCGGGCTTCTCGATCTTGGTCAGCTCCTGGTTCAGAAGCTCGCGGTTCATCAGCTGGCCGGTGTCCGGGTCCTTGAAGTCCTGGTCCTCGATCCACGCGTCGGCATAATCCACATAGCGGTCGAACAGGTTCTGCCCGTAGTCGCTGTAGGATTCCAGATACGCCTTCTGGATCTCGTTCCCGATGAACTCCGCGTAGCGCGGCGCCAGTTCGGCCTTGATGAACTCGATGTACTTCTTCTCGGTGTCGTCGGGGAACTGCTCCCGCTTGATCGACTGCTCCAGGATGTACATCAGGTGCACGGGATCGGCCGAGATCTCGTTGGAGTCGTAGTTGAAGGTCGCGGCCAGAACCTTGAAGGCGAAGCGGGTGGAGATGCCGTCCATGCCCTCGTCCACGCCCGCCTGGTCGCGGTATTCCTGCATGGACTTGGCCTTGGGGTCGGTCTCCTTCATGCTCTCGCCGTCATAGACGCGCATCTTGGAGTAGAGGCTGGAGTTCGGATGGTCGCGCATGCGCGACAGCACCGAGAACTTCGCCAGCATCTCCAGGGTCGACGGCGCGCAGGGCGCGGTCGCGAGGTCGGAGCCCTTGACCAGCTTGTCGTAGATCCGCTGCTCCTCCTGCACGCGCAGGCAGTAGGGGACCTTGATGACGCAGATGCGGTCGATGAAGGCTTCGTTGTTCTTGTTGTTCTTGAAGGACTGCCACTCCGCCTCGTTCGAGTGGGCGAGGATGATGCCCTGGAACGGGATGGCGCCGATGTTCTCCGAACCGACGTAGTTGCCCTCCTGGGTCGCCGTCAGCAGCGGGTGGAGCATCTTGATCGGGGCCTTGAACATCTCGACGAATTCCAGCAGGCCCTGGCTGGCCCGGTTCAGGCCTCCGGAGAAGCTGTAGGCGTCGGGATCGTTCTGGCTGTACATCTCCAGCTTGCGGATATCGACCTTGCCGACCAGCGAGGAGATGTCCTGGTTGTTCTCGTCGCCCGGCTCGGTCTTGGTGACGCAGATCTGGCGCAGCTTGCTGGGATGCAGCTTGACGACGCGGAAGCGCGAGATGTCGCCGCCGAACTCGTCCAGCCGCTTCACCGCCCACGGGCTCATCAGGCCGGTCAGGCGGCGGCGCGGGATGCCGTAGCGGTCCTCCAGCAGGTCGCCCATCTCGTCGGGATTGAAGAGGCCGAGCGGGCTTTCGAAGACCGGGCTGACCTCCTTGCCGGCCTTCAGGACATAGACCGGGCATTTCTCCATCAGCGACTTCAGCCGCTCCGCCAGCGACGACTTGCCGCCGCCCACCGGGCCCAGCAGGTAGAGGATCTGCTTGCGCTCCTCCAGACCCTGGGCGGCGTGGCGGAAGAAGCCGACGATCCGCTCGATCGTCTCCTCCATGCCGTAGAAGTCGGCGAAGGCCGGATAGATCTTGATCGTCCGGTTCATGAAGATTCGGCCAAGGCGCGGGTCCTTGGCGGTGTCGACGACTTCCGGTTCGCCGATGGCGGCGAGGATGCGCTCCGGCGCGGAGGCATACATCATCGGGTCGTCGCGGCATTCCTGGAGGTATTCCGTGAGGCTCATCTCGACCTCACGGCGCCCCTCGTAGGACTGTGTGTAGCGCGTGAACAGTTCGTCGGCCGGGAACATTCCGCTCTCCGTGTCTCTTAGTCCGATGCGTCGGGGCTGCCGCCGGGGGACCCGGGCGGCGGGGGCGGCACCTGCCGCAGGTGCGATCTCTGGGGCGTCACGGACACAACGGTCCCGCGGCACCCCCGCTCACCGTCGAAAGCCAGACCTTTTATCCAGTTGCCCTTCAAATGAAGCGCCCCCTTCGGAGTGCTAAACTCGAATGCTTCAAAACTGAATGTAATGCTCGACCTAAAGCTTTCCAGGAGGAAAGCCTTGATAGCCTGAAAAGACGGTCGGTCGGACACACCGGTCGTCAGTAATAGACCACGCGGCCGGGTTGTCCGGGAAAGCCGGCGTGCAAGCACCGGCGGAAAGGACGGCAAAAGCAACGAAGTTCGATGGGGTTGAAACTTCCAGCCGGCTTCCGGACCGCGGCCCGGATGCCGTTCGTCGGGGACTCGCTGGACTTCGCCGATCACCCATCGACCTCCAGTGCATCCACGCGCCTTAACCCACTAAGGCGCTACGGTTAACGTTAAGTGTGCCGTCTATTTCTTAACAACACACTTCCATGCCTGTGACCACCGCCGTGCCTCCGGATATTAACGCATGGGCGATCGGCGCGGTCCACACCTTCCAAAGAAGGATGGTGAGCCTCATCACAGCAGATCAACAAGGCAGAATTTGGGTGAGCCGCCTTTGCCGTTGCGGCGCACAATCGCCAGTGAATCCGGAAGCCGGCTGGAATCAAGCACTTGGCCGCGTTTTTGCAGTCCTGCCACAGGTCGGGGAAAAAGTGTGACCGGCGGGGCCGTCACAGGCCGCCGGGCGCCCTCAGGCGAACCCCTTCAGCCAAGCTTGGCGCCCAGCGTTTCCTTGAGCGACGCCGGGGTGGCCGGCTTGACGATGAAGGTGTCGGCGCCGAAGGCCGCGGCTTCGTCCATCCGGCCCTGGTCGGCGCGGTTCGTCATGAAGACCACCGGCAGCGCGCGGTGGCGGGCGTCGGGGCTGGTCCGCAGCGCCTTCAGGAAACCCAGCCCGTCCATCGGCTGCATCTCCACGTCGCAGACGACTAGATCGGGGTCGTGCGCCTGCACGGCGGCCAGCCCGGCCTCGCCGTCGGCGGCCTGATGGACGGAGCGGAAGCCCAGCGTGGCCAGCATCTTCGCCAGCACCATGCGGGTGAAGCTCTCGTCTTCGATCACCAGAACCGAAAAATCCCCGAACGCCGCCGGCATCGACCTGTCCCCCGAGTCCGATAGGCCGTGTGTGTACGCCGCAAGCCTGTCCTTTGCAACGGGCTGGCATCGCCCCCGCCTGGCATCGCCCCAGGACGACGGAACGGTCGGCGCGGAGCCGGTTCACGGAAGAACGGTTGCACGGCGGGGGGCGCTGCGGATACACGGAGTCGCATGAGCTTTCTCGACCACATCCGCGCGTGCAACGCGCACGACCTGTCCGGCTTCCGTCCGTTCGAGTTGGAGGGGCATCGTCTCGGCTGGGTCCGCCACGCGCTGGCCGAGCAGCTTCCCGGCGTCGATCCGGGCTTCGTCGTCACCGCCGACCGGGTGACGCTGGCCCCGGAGGTCCGCGACTTCGAGGCGCGGTCCTCGGTGCTGGCGCACGCCGCCCAGTTCATCGTCGAGACGGGGGCGGTCACCGCGCTGCGCGGCGAGTTCTACCCGGTCACGCCGGCCTGGGGTGCGGAACCGCTGATGCGCATCGACCGCGCGGTGGTGGCGCAATTCGGCATCCCCGCCTACGGGCTGCACGTCAACGGCTTCGTCCGCCGGCCGGACGGCGGCCTGTCCCTGTGGATCGGGCGCCGTGCCCGCGACCGCGAGGTGGCGCCGGGCAAGCTCGACAACATGATCGCCGGCGGCCAGCCGATCGGCCTGACGCTGGCGGAGAACCTCGTCAAGGAAGCGCAGGAGGAGGCGGGCATCGACGCCGCCCTGGCGTCCCGCGCCGTCCCCGTCGGGGCCGTCACCTACCGCATGGAGACGGAGGCCGGGCTGAAGCAGGACACGCTGTTCCTCTACGACCTGGAGCTCGACGCGGATTTCGTCCCGCAAAACACCGACGGCGAGGTCGAGCGGTTCGAGCTGTGGCCGCTGGACCGCGTCGCGGAGTCGGTGCGCGCGACGAAGGACTGGAAGTTCAACGTGAATCTCGTCGTCATCGATTTCATGGTCCGTCACGGCTGGCTGACGCCGGATGAGCCGGACTATCTGGAGATCGTGAGGGGCCTGCGGCGGTAGACGCCGCGGCCTCAACGACCGTTCCGCCGGTCATTCCGCCGCGGCGCGCCCCCGCGCCTCCTCCAGATGGGACGACAGCTCCGACAGGGTGACCGGCTTGTGCAGGACGGTGAAGCCGCTGCGCCGCGCCTCGCGGATGCGGTCGGGGCTGGTGTCGCCGGTCAGCAGGATCGCCGGGATGAGGTCACCGGCGAAGGCGTGGATGTCGCGGATGGCGTCCACCCCCGTCCGGCCGAAGCGCAGGCGGTAGTCGGCGATGATGACGTCGGGAAGCCGCTCCGCCCCGTCGAGCTGGCGCAACGCCTCCTCCCCCGATGCGGCGGCCAGCACATCCCAGCCCCACTGCTCCAGCACCAGTCGCAGGCTTTGCAGGATCAACTCCTCGTCGTCGATGATCAGGGCCAGCGCGCCGGGACGGTCCAGGCATGGCATGGCGCGTTCCGTGCCGTTGGGATTCCAGGATGCGTGCAAGGGAACCTCCACCGTAAAGCATGTGCCCCGCCCCGGACGCGACCGCACGCGGACCGGCAGGCCGAGCAGATGCGACAGCCGCTTCACCACCGCCAGCCCGAGGCCGAGGCCACGGCTGCGGTCGCGTTCGGCATTGCCGAGCTGTACGAACTCCTCGAAAATCTCATCGAGCTTGTCGGTGGGAATGCCGACCCCCGTGTCCGCCACCTCGATGCACAGCATCATGCCCCGCTGCCGGCAGCCCAGGAGCACGCCGCCCGACGCCGTGTAGCGCACCGCGTTGTCGAGCAGGTGGCGCAGCAGCCGTTCCAGCAGGGTGGCGTCGCTGCGGACCTGCGCCTTGAGCGGGCGCACCCGCAGCTTCAGCCCCTTGGCGGCGGCGCGCGGGCCATAGTCGGCCTCCAGCCGTTCCAGCATCTCGGCCACGGCGAAGGGCGCCATGTCGGGCGACACGATCCCGGAGTCGAGCCGGGCCACGTCCAGCAGCGCGTCGAGCAGGCCGCGCATCGCCTCGACCGCCCGGTTCATCGTCTGGACCAGCGGCAATTGCGGGTGGTCGGACAGGCGCTCCGCCAGAACCGCGCCGAACAGGGTCAGCGACTGGGCGGGCTGGCGCAGGTCGTGGCTGGCCGCGGCCAGGAACCGCACTTTGGCCTGACCGGCGCGCGCCACCTCGTCCCGCGCGGCGCGCAGCCGTTCCTCCTGTCCGCGCAGCCGCGCCTCTGCGGTTATGCGGCGGCTGGCGTCCGCCGCGGTCATGACGATGCCCGCCGGCTCTCCGCCGGATTCCGCCGGAAGCGGCGTCAGCGCGATGTCGAACCATGTCCCGTCGCCCGTCAGGGTCAGTTCCTGGGCCATCCCCCTCCCCGCGCCGGCCACCGCCTGGGCGAAGCGGTCCGCCGCGTCCTCCCGGCCGCCCCAGACGAAGGCGCCGGCCATGGGCTGTCCGATCAGAAGGTCCGGTCGGCACCCGATGGCGCGCAGCATCGCCGCGTTGAGATCGGCAATGCGCCCCTGTCGATCGAGCAGGGCGGTCGCCACGCCGATCGTGTCGAAGACCCGCCGCAGTCCAGCGGGGTCGGCGGGACAAGGATTGTCCTCCGCCTCATCCTCCTCTCGCATCGCTTGCCTCCTTCGGATTGCAAGCCGGCCGACCGTTTGGCGCCAACCATTGGGCGGTGCAAACAATCGGTCGCGATTCAAAAGATACGTGCAAGAGGAAGAAGATTCCAGGCGACCCGCCTCAAACGGATAGCTTGATCATCGTTGTAATACACAGTTGGTGGTAGATCATAACTCTTCCGGGAAGCCGGCCAGGGCGCGCACCGCCGCCGCCGTATGCCCTGATTCCCGAAGAGATCGCAAGGTCTTGGCGTTGTCGCGCTTGGCAAGACGCTCGCCCCGCTCGTTCACCAGCAAAGGATGATGATCGTAACCGGGAGGGTCGACTCGAAGGAGTTCCTGAAGAAGTCGATGCGCGTGAGTCGCGAAAAAGAGATCATCACCGCGCGTCACAAACGTCACGCCCTGGAGGTGATCGTCCAGGGTGACCGCCAGATGATAGCTCGTCGGGACATCCTTGCGGGCCAGGACGATGTCGCCGAGAAGGCTTGGCATGGCGTCCTGCCAGCCGCGCCGCCGGTCGTGCCAGCGCAGCGGCCCGGTCATCGCCATGGCCTTTCCCACATCCAGCCGCACGGCGTAGGCCGCCCCCGCGGCGATGCGGTCCTGCCGCTCCGGCTCCGACAGGCCGCGGCAGGCGCCGGGATAGAGCGGACCGTCCGGCCCATGCGGCGCATGGCCGGCGCGGGCGATCTCCGCGGCGATGTCCTTGCGGGTGCAGAAGCAGGGATAGACGACGCCCAGATCGGCGAGCCGCGCCAGCGCGGCGCGGTAATCCTCCAGATGCTCCGACTGGCGGCGCACCGGCTCCTCCCAGGTCAGGCCCAGCCAAGCCAGATCCTCGCGCAGGTCGCGGTCGAACTCCGGACGGCAGCGCTGCGGGTCGATGTCCTCGATGCGCAGCAGGAAACGCCCCCCGGCCTTGCGGGCGGTGGTCCAGCCGAACAGGGCGGAATGGGCATGCCCGAGATGGAGATGGCCGGTCGGGCTCGGCGCGAAGCGGGTGACGACGTCGGTCATTCCCGCCTTATACCCCAACCGCGCCCGGCCTGCATTGGCTGCGGGCGCAACGGGTGGGGGTGCAAAGGGCGGTCAGATGTAAGGGTTGTCCTTGATCGGCTCGACCGGGATGTCCTCACCCTCCAGATACATGGCGAGGCGACGGCGCAGTTCGCGGTCGAAGGCGTCGATGCGGCGTTGGCGGTCGCGTTCCTCGCGCTCGGCGCGCTTCTCGGCAAGGTCGATGATCGTGGCGCTCATGGATGTTCCCTTCGAAAGCGTCCCCCTAGGGCGCCGTCACCATCTCAGAGCATGGTTAACGCACAGTAACCACGATGTCGGAAAATGCACGATCAAGGCTTCACAACCGAATGTCACAGCCATCCTGCGGACCGCCCGGCAAGGCCGGAACCCTGTCCATCGAAAGGGTTACAGGATCGTGAAGAAATGACGCAGTGCGGCGCGACATATTGAGTTCGAAGCACAAATCAACTATGTATCTGGTGTTCCGGTCACCCGGCGGCGTGTCATCCCGCAAGGGGGCGGAACAGCAGACTGAGGTTCCAGACACGTTTCAGAGAAGGGAGTGGCCATTGGCTCCACCACCCGATCACTGTCCGGCCCTGGTGCTGAACGCCGACTTCCGGCCGCTCAGCTACTTCCCTCTGTCGCTCTGGTCCTGGCAGGAGGCGGTCAAGGCCGTCTTTTTGGACCGGGTGAACATCATCTCCGAATATGACCGCGTCGTCCGCTCCCCCACCTTCGAGGTCAAGCTGCCGAGCGTCATTTCGTTGAAGGAGTTCATCCCGGCGACGCGGCGGCCGGCCTTCACCCGATTCAACGTTTTCCTGCGCGACCGCTTCACCTGCCAGTATTGCGGCCATCACTTCCCCACGCAGGAACTGACCTTCGACCACGTCACCCCACGGTCGCGCGGCGGGCGCACCACCTGGGACAACGTCGTCACCTCCTGCTCGGCCTGCAATCTGGCGAAGGGAAACAGGCTGCCGCACAGTTGCGGCATGATCCCCCTCAGTCCCCCGTTCCAGCCGAGTGCCTACCAGCTTCAAGAGAACGGACGTGCATTCCCGCCAAACTTCCTTCACGAAAGTTGGCGGGATTTTCTTTATTGGGACACCGAACTCGATCCGATGTAGAAACGCCGCGATCGGGAAGGCTGGACCGGGGAAGATTGGGTATGGACGACGAGAATCCCTGCGTGGGCATCTGCATCATCGGCGAGGATGGCTACTGCGAAGGCTGCGGGCGGAGCGAGGACGAGATCTACGGCACGCCGCCCGCCCCGGCACCCATCCCAGCGGAAACCGGAGCGGACGGCAAAGCCGCCTAAAGTCCGCTCCGCCCGCCCCCGGTCACACCCGCGCCGATCACACCCGTTCTGCCACCCAGATGACCGCCTTGGTGCCGGCCTTGATGGCGGCGGACAGCACCGGGTAGGCCGGGGCCTGCTCCGCGCCGTTGAGCAGGCCGATGTCGCGGTGCTCCACTTCCTCCGCCTGGAATTTGAGGATGGAGGTCTTCAGTTCCTCCTCGTCCGGGCCGAGGTGCTTCAGCTGCGCCTCGTAATGGCCGTCGATGACCTGCTCGACGGCGACGGTGCAGGCCATGGCCGCCCGCTCGCCCATCACCGCGGTTCCGGCGCCCAGCAGGAAGCCGGCAACGTGCCACAGCGGTTGCAGCACGGTCGGGCGAACCTGGCGGGCGACGAGTTGCTTCTCGAAATATTGGAGATGCTCCAGCTCCTGGTCGGCCATGTGGCGCAGGGTCTTGGCGTGCCGGCCCCGACCCATGACGGAGAGCTGGCCTTCGTAGATGCGCTTGGCCCCATACTCGCCGGCATGGTCCACGCGCACGATCCGCGCCAACCGCTGTTCCGGAGTCGGGTCGCCGGGCAGGCGTCCGCGCGGGCGGGGCCGGGGGGCGGGCGACTCGCCAGTGGACGGGGAGGTGGCGGTGGCGGCAGTGGCGTCGAGCGGGGTCATGCGAAGGTCCTGGAAACCGAGGTCCGGATGTAGGCGGCGCGGGCCGCCGCGAAGGCGAAGGCGGACAGCGCCAGCGAAATCACGACGTTGTAGCCCGCCATCGAAATCCCGAACAGCGACCACGCCACTTCGTCGCAGCGGGTGACCGGGGCGGCGAGCACCTGGGCGCGCAACTCCTCCAGCGTCTGGGGCGCGCGTCCGCTGGCGCCGCAGGCCGAGGTGCCGGCCCACCAATGCTGCTCCACCCCCACATGATAGGCGGCGATCCCGGCGCCGGCCAGCAGGGCCAGCCCGCTCGCCACCAGCAGCGCGTCGCCCAGCCCGCGCCATTGGCGGAACAGCAGCGTGACGATTCCGAAGGCCATCACCGCGCCGTAGGGCACGCGCTGCCACAGGCACAGGACGCAGGGCTGGTAGCCCAGCACGAACTGGAAAAACAGCGCGGCGGCCAGCACGCCGGCGCTGGCGATGGCCAGAAGCCCGGCGGTGTAGCGCGGATCGTCGATGGGGAGGCGGTTCATCATGCGGGTGAGATTAGCGCGCCCCACAGGCTTAGGCCAGACACGCCGACGCATCCGCACAAAACACTTTGTCCCAGGGCCATTTCCCCTCTATATAGCGGGCACCGGCCGCCGCGAGCGCCGGATCCGGCAGGCACCGTGCGGGCGTGGCGGAATTGGTAGACGCAGCGGACTCAAAAACAGCTTTGTCTATGGTGCGGCAGTTTGTCGCAGAACGCCAAAAGGTCGCTGTTCTTTAGTGGGTTAGCGTGGTAGGAGAAACGTCGTCGGAAAGCCCGTCAAAGGCGCTAGGTGCAGAATAGGTGCAGAGCGCGGAAGACAGGGTGGGCGGCACAGTGCGGGCGTGGCGGAATTGGTAGACGCAGCGGATTCAAAATCCGCCGTCCTTACGGATATGTCGGTTCGAGTCCGACCGCCCGCACCATCGTCTCCTGCGTGATGCCGCTCATCGAGTCAATCGCACATCCCTATCCGCAGTCCTCCGATTAGGTCAGAGCCGCTGGTTCGAGCCGGGTTTGGGTTATGCTACCGCTCGCGAGAATGACGGCCTATCGCTTTCCCGCGTTGTTACGCAGGCTCTCAAAGGTGGCTTGGTCATGGTATTGCTCCCCTTCTGATTCGGAAACGGCACTGCCTCGCGAAGAATTCGACACGCCGTCAGAATTCTCTAGAAGCGTGATAGACTCGGCCGGATTCGAACTCCTGCTCCAACGGGAGGACCTACGCACTCGCCTGATCCGGCTGGCTGGATGGCCAACCTTGCAACGCGTGACCACGACCACAAACAACAGCGTCAGCTGGCTGAGCCGCCACCTGCTGGAGGAGTTCGCCCTTGACGGCGCGCTGGGGACGGTGATTGGAACCGACCCGTAGGCGATCAGGTGCTCCGGGTCACCATGAAAGAGGATAACCGGAACGGGGGTGCCTGAGCATGGTCCTGCCTTTTTCCCCACCCTGACGCATGGCGGCGAAGACAAAGGAAAGGTCGCAGGCTGCGCTGCAAGGCAGCACCCCGACGGCGGCGTAGTAAGCGGGAACGCATGCGCCGGTCATGTGATTCTTGTCGGTCGGCCGGGAATTGCTTGCCGAAGCCGGCCGTGCCCCCCACGTGAGAATGGTCGAAGTTGCTCTGGGGCCTGTTTTCTCCAGCCCTGCACTCGGGCTCGGATCTCTCTTCCCGAAGCGAATTAGATTCCCCCCTCGACACTGGGTGGGGCGCCACGAGCAGGGGAACGACCCCATGACCACCGGTACCGTCAAATGGTTCGACACGACCAAGGGCTTCGGCTTCATTCAGCCCGAGCAAGGGTCGGACGACATCTTAGTTCACACCTCCGCCGTCGAGCGCACGGGCATCGGCAACCTCGACGAAGGTCAGAAGCTCTCCCCCGAGGCCGTACGCAATCCGCGTCGCGGCAAGGTCTCGGCTGAGAGTCTGTGCGCGCTTTGACGCGTTGCGGTCATGATCGCGCCGGCGAGGACGGCTTCGGCCGTCTTATTCCGTTGCGGTCCCAAACCGGTCCCGGTCCCGAGCCGGTCATATCCTGGAGGGCACCATGCGCATCCGGCTGGGCTGTGAGCTGAGCTACGACATTCCCGGGCCGACCCCGATGATCGTCATGTTGAACGTACACCATTCGCGCGTGGCGAGCCTTGAACGCCCGGATCATCTCGTCACGACCCCACCCGTTCCGATCGGCAGTTACCGGGACAGTTTCGGCAACTGGTGCTGCCGCCTCGTTGCGCCCCCAGGACGCTTCACCCTCGGCACGGACGGCATCATCCAGGACGCCGGCCAGCCCGATCCGGTTGAACCGGGCGCCACCCAGTGCGACGTGGAAGCTTTGCCGTCGGACACGCTGCTGTTCCTCCTCGGCAGCCGCTACTGCGAGACCGATCTTCTGTCGGAGGAGGCATGGCGGCTGTTTGGCGGGACGCCGCCCGGCTGGCCGCGCGTGCAGGCGATCTGCGATTTCGTCCACCGTCACGTCGTGTTCGGCTACGAACATTCCCGCGCCACCCGGACCGCTGCCGAGACCTACGCGGAGCAGCGTGGCGTCTGCCGGGACTACACGCACCTTGCCATCACCTTCTGCCGGTGCCTGAACATTCCGGCGCGTTACTGCACGGGATACGTCAGCGACATCGGCCTGCCGCCGCCCTACGCACCCATGGATTTCGCGGCGTGGATGGAGGTCTATCTTGGTGGCCGCTGGTGGGGCTTCGATCCGCGCAACAACGCGCCACGGATCGGCCGTGTGCTGATCGCCCAGGGACGCGACGCCGCCGACGTGCCGCTGACCCACACCTTCGGGCCGAACAAGCTGGTGGGCTTCCGGGTGTGGACCGACGAGGTCACGCCCTGACCGGGCGCTGCGCCTTTTCCCGTTCGCAACCAGCCGTCGAACGGATCAGATATCCCCGGTGCCCTTGGAAAGGCGGGCGAGCGCTTCCCTGAACCAAGGATCACGAACGGTTCGATCGCGCCGCGCCCAAGGGATGCTGGTTGAATTGCCGGCCTCGTAGAGGCGTTGCGCCAAAGCCTCGACCGTGATCCGTCCGCTCAACTCGCCCTCGCGGACGACGCGTTCGCGCCCGGTGTCCACCACTTTGAGCCGGTACTGCTGCCGGCCATCGTCCGACGGCAGAAGGCGCTCGACACGGTGGGCACAGCTCGGTGCGCCGTGTTCCACGGCGGCGGAGGCGAAATAGACGATCTGGCCGACATGGTATTTCGGACTGTCCATGGGTGACCTCCGGCTGTGCAATGTATCAGGCATCAGGCGGGGCAGCCGCCGCCTTCCGGCCGCCGTGCGGCGCGCGCTTGGCCGGCTTCAGGTCGCGCCGCCGCAGGGCCTCGGCCTGGATGGCGGGCAGCATGGCCTGGGCAGCCGTCTGCTGCTTCGGTGTGCCGGTCTGCACCAGACGTTCGGCGTTGGACATAAGAACGCCAAGGTCGTCATTGGACATTCCCGGGAGTTTCTCAATCATGTCCGTCGTCATCGGATCTCCGTGTGGTTGGGGCGCGGGCCCTGCGCCCGAAGTGGGCCGAACCGGGTTCGTCGGGCGGTGCGTGCGCCATCCGGCAAACCAACTCCGCGCAAGGGAGCTTCCCGCCGGATGCGGGTTCGCGGACCGAGCGATCCCGGCCGTTGCCGCCAACTTGCCGACAAGAAAGGCGACACGCCCCCAGCGCCCGGACTGGCCGCCGAGTGCCGTCTTCGCGATCCTTTTCAGAAGCATGTGTGCCTTGGTATCCCTATAATACAGACATCCCAACATGGGATGCGTTCGAAAAAATACAAATGAATAAATCAAAATCTCAGAATGATTTCTCGAATTATCCGTCACGCAAAACCAGGGCGACTGAATCATAATTTTTTCGTTTTCCTAAACAATTGTGATGCATAGCAACGAACGTTGTGCGAAATATTATAGAATATCAGCCTCATGGAAGCCATCATAACCTCCAAGACAGCGAAATGGGACCGACGACGACGAGCACCGACAGCAGCAGGCCAAGTCGTCCACGAGCGCCGGTCTCCATGGCGTGTTGAGCTGCATCCTGATTCAGGGGGCAGGATGCACAAGGCGGCATTGTCAGCACGGTCGTCAGCACGGGACGCGGCATCCGTCTGATCGCATCACCCTGCTGGGATACACCAAAATACGCAGCGAGGAGCGGCTCGACACCGCCGTCGGATTTCCTCCGCCTCAGAGCGGATGTCCCGCGCCCTTCCCTGAAGATGACGGGCTTGAATGCAGGCTTCGGCAGCCTGGGAGCATTCCGCGCGCGCCGCCGCGATTGCCGCATTCATACGCGCGGCAACGGTCTCGAGGGTGTCCTGCCTTATGCGCTCCGTCCGGTCCTTCATCGGCAACCTTTCGTTTGGAGGCCAAATCGTTCGTCACCTGTTCCCGGATGCGCCACCGCCGATTCCGGCATACACCAATGACAGCGTCTTATCGTCACCCAAGCCGCCTCACCTGCGTTTTCGGTTCTCCTGCTTTTTCGAACCGCAAGAAGCGTCTGAAGAGGTTGCAGCACCGTCCGCCATCTGGGCGGAGTTTGCTCACACAATCCGTGAGGATTTCCCAAAGCCAAGCCAACCGCGCAGTTCCCAGCGCCCATGCCAGAGTCGCGCCTCGTCCGGACATCGGGAAGACATAATCCTCTTTCTAATCAGGAAAATAATGATGCTTTGGTTCCCAAAAAAATCCACGAAAGCAACCCGTCTGCGGTCGAAATTCCTGCATATTCCTCAAAGCTTCTCATGGTAGATCAAAAAAAACGGCAAAATCACCGGCGCGCCCTCAGATCGGTCGAGAGAGTTTTTTCTTGCATATGGCCACCCAGGATCCCACCTCAAGGCAATCGAAGTTGCTCTGGGCACGCGCTCCCCGACCGGTTCATTTGGGTCAGCGCCTCTTCCTGAAGTGAGTTTGATGCCCCTCTCATACCGGGTTGGGCAACACCAGAAAGGGAGCAGGCTCATGGCTATCGGGACCGTGAAGTGGTTCAATTCCACCAAGGGTTACGGTTTCATCCAGCCGGAGGACGGCTCGGCGGATGTCTTCGTCCACATCTCCGCCGTCGATCGATCCGGCATCGGTCATCTCAATGAAGGACAGAAGCTGTCCTTCGAGGCGGTCCGCGACCCGCGGCGGGACAAGGTTTCGGCCGAGGATCTGCGCGCTCTTTGAGCGCCGCGGTCTGCCGCCAGACTGCGATCGCTGCCCTGGACGGCGTGCACACGCCTTCCGGCGCCAGCGCCGAAGCTTAATGAAAACAACAACGGCCGGCGGACATCGTCCGCATCGGCCAAAGGACTCTTATGACCGTAAAACATTCTTCGACCGGGACCGTCCTGGCCGTACAGCCGCAGCATCCACGGCCTGCTCCTGGCATAGAGCGGCCCTGGGCGCCGGAATGGCCCCGTCTCACCCCGCGTGAGATCCGCCAGATCGTTCTCGACACCCTGGGCTGAGCGCAGCTCGTACCGAGCAGCCTCCACACAGACAACAGCCGGAGAACCGCCGTCCGATGCTCGTCCAGGTCCGTGACAACGATGTGGGGGGCGCCCTGCGCATCCTGAAAAGGAAGATGCAGCGCGAAGGGCTTTTCCGCGAGATGAGGCTCCATCGACGTTACGAGAAACCATCGGAGCGCCGGGCCCGGCGGACGGCGGAGGCCGTGCGGCGGCAGCGCAAGCTGCTCCGCAAGCGCTTGCTGCGCGAGGGATATTGACCGCGCCCCCCGGTTCCACAGGCTGACCGGCGGCATCCGGGCCGCCAGGCCCCGTTCCGGCTCTTTACCGGACAAACCATTGGAGACTGGACATAGCCAAACTCTACGATGCGGACCCGGTCCGCGAAGGCCCGCGCATCAACCGGGAAATCACGGCGCGCACGGTGCGCCTCGTCGGTGCCGGCGGGGACATGATCGGTGTGGTCTCCCTGCGCGACGCGTTCGACGCGGCGGCGAACGCCGAACTCGACCTTGTCGAGATCGCGCCTCAGGCGGAGCCGCCGGTCTGCAAGATCCTCGACTATGGCCGCTTCCGGTTCGAGGAGCAGAAGAAGGCCAGCGAGGCGCGCAAGAAACAGAAGATCATCGAGCTCAAGGAGCTGAAGCTCCGGCCGAACATCGATGACCATGATTACGACGTGAAGATGCGGGCCGCGCGGCGTTTCCTGGAAGAGGGCGACAAGGTCAAGATGACCATGCGGTTCCGCGGCCGCGAGATGGCGCACCAGGATTTGGGCATGAATGTGCTGATCCGTGTGCGCGATCAGTTCCAGGACGTCGCCAAGGTCGAGCAGATGCCCCGGATGGAAGGGCGCATGATGGTTATGGTCATCGCACCGCGCTGAGTGTCCACGCCGTTTGACGGCCTGGCCGGCGGGACGTCGGTTCGCAAAGCGTGACGGCCGGGGAGTGGGAACGGATGCAGCCCGCTCGAACCGGCCGGCGCACGCCGTGCCAATCCAACGAGACCCGCCCCCACGACGAAGGCCTTCGGATGAACGCGCCGCCGACTCCTCCTCTTCACGTCCTCCTGGTCGAGGACGAGGCTCTCGTGGCCATCATGGCCATGGAGGACACGCTGGTCTGTGCGGGGTTCCGTGTCACGGTCACGCACAACGGCCGGGAAGCGCTGGAAGCCGATGCCAAGGACCGGGCCGACCTGCTGCTGACCGATCTCAGGATGCCCGTCATGGACGGGAAGGTCCTGATCCAACGGTTGCGTGGCGGTCGGCCCGGCCTTCCGGTCGTGGTCGTGACCGGGACGCCGCCGGAGGGCGGTGTGGCCAGCATTCAGAGCGGCGATCCCGGTCGCACGCAGCTCCTCGTGAAACCGATCTTGATGGCGGACCTTGTCGTCGCCGTCCATTGGGTGATCGAGCCGGCATGATGCCGCCGGATGCGCTGATCATGCTCCTCACCGGTGGTTCGCCGTTGGCCCGGACAGCGGTTCCGTCATCCCGGAAACATGACCGTCACAGCGACACCGGCATCGCGGCTGACGTCCATCTCGCCGTCGATCTGTTCGACGAGGGAGCGGACGATCCCATAGCCAAGGGCACCCGCGATCACCGGACATGCCCATCCCATTGTCGCGCACACGCAGCACCACATGGCCGGCGCCCGACCGCCGGGCCGTCACTTCGATGTGTCCCGTTAGCCCCCCACCGGCGTTGCCGACCCGCGATGCATGAAACGGTTGGGAGTCCTGATGTATGGTAGGCGAGCGTCGTCGGCACAGAGGTCGGTGTTTCCT